>JAZNEN010000245.1:0-4050 GCA_045588615.1 Eubacteriales bacterium | reverse complement strand
GCGCCCCGTCCGCACCCCCCACAGTTTGTGCAACAAACTGCCTGCGGACAAGGGGCGCAGATTTCCGCAGGAAATCTATTGATGGCTAAATATAAGAAAGGGGGTGGCTCATTTAAGGAAATATATGGTAAACTTTGTAGGGACGACCATTGGTCGTCCGCCTAAAAATGTATAAATATAAGAAAGCAGGTGGGAAAATACCACCTGCTTCATTTTTATTTTATAACCTTATTGTTATTTTCTTCAAGTGCACGCGCCATAAATTCGGAAACTGTCATAACACCGATGTCGCCTGTACCTCTTTCACGTACTGCAACGGAATCGGATGTCATTTCCTTTTCACCGATAACGAGCATATACGGTACTTTTTCAAGCTGTGCGGCTCTTATCTTGTAGCCTATCTTTTCGTTTCTTGTGTCGCACTTAACACGAAGACCTGCTTTTGCAAGTGTCTTTCTTACATTTTCAGCGTATTCTGCCTGATCGTCGCCGATGGGGAGAATTCTGATCTGCTCGGGGGAGAGCCACAAAGGAAGCGCACCTGCAAATTTTTCAAGCAGGTAAGCTATCGTTCTTTCATAGCAGCCGAGCGATGTTCTGTGAATGATGTAAGGATACTGCTGCTGACCGTTTGAATCTGTATACGTCATATTGAACTGACGTGCAAGCATAAGGTCTACCTGAATAGTTACGACCGTGTCCTCCTTGCCGTGTACGTTCTTCATCTGAACGTCGAGCTTCGGACCGTAGAATGCCGCTTCGCCGACAGCCTCGGTAAACTCAAGACCGATGTTGTTGAGGATGTTACGCATAAGACCTTCAGCCATATCCCATTCCTCCGGCGTGCCGATATATTTTTCCGTATCGGCAGGATCCCACTTGGAAAGACGGTATGAAAGGTCGCCGATAAGACCGACGTCTGTCATAACCTCTTTAAGAAGCTTTACGCAGTTCTGGAATTCTTCTTCAAGCTGGTCGGGACGCAAAACAAGGTGTCCTTCGGAGATCGTGAACTGACGTACACGGATAAGACCGTGCATCTCACCCGAATCCTCATTACGGAAAAGTGTTGATGTTTCGGCGTATCTTATGGGAAGATCCTTATATGAATGCTTTTCGGCAAGGTATACCTGATACTGGAAGGGGCAAGTCATAGGACGGAGTGCAAGCACCTCGCCCTCAGCCTGAGGATCGCCCAGAACGAACATACCGTCAAGGTAGTGGTCCCAGTGACCTGAAATTTTATAAAGGTCTGATTTAGCCATAAGAGGTGTTTTTGTCATAACGTAGCCGTACTCATATTCTTCCTTGTCCTGAACGTAACGGTTAAGAATCTGGAACAGCTTTGTACCCTTGGGCATAAGGCAGGGGAGCCCCTGACCGATGTATTCGCTTGTTGTGAAATATCCAAGCTCTCTGCCTATCTTGTTGTGGTCACGCTTCTTTGCTTCTTCAACAGCGGCGAGGTAATCGTTAAGCTCCTGCTTTGAGGGGAACGCAACGCCGTTGATACGCTGAAGCATCTTCTTTGATCTGTCATTATCGTGGTATGCACCTGTGCACTGAATGAGCTTTACAGCCTTTACAGCACCTGTTGAGAAAAGGTGCGGACCTGTACACATATCGACAAATTCGCCTTGACGGTAGAATGAAAGTACAGCACCGTCGGGCAGTGAATTGATCTTTTCAACCTTGTAGGGCTGATCCTTCATAAGCTCAAGTGCATCGGCACGTGATAAAACAAAGCGCTCGATCTTGAGGTTTTCCTTGATGATCTTGTTCATTTCCGCTTCGATCTGCTTCAAAATATCGGGGGAGAACGACGTTTCGCAGTCGATATCGTAGAAAAATCCGTTGTCGGTTGACGGACCCTTGTCAAGCTTTGCGTCGGGAAAAAGACGAAGCACAGCCTGTGCAAGAATGTGCGATGCCGTGTGACGGAAAATGAGCTTTCCTTCACGGTCAGCAAATGTCAGAAGCTGTATTTCGCAGTCGCCGCTTATCGTCTGTGTCAGCTCTGCCGGTTCACCGTTTAATAAAGCGGCGAAAACCGTTTTGTCGATAAGATCAGATGCCTTTGCCGCATCGTAGATCGTTACGGGTGCGTCTGCTGAAAACGTCTTCCCGTTTGAAAATTTTACATTAACCATTTTAATGTATCTCCTTTAATAATTTAATCCGTATAATGTATATGTATCGGCGAATACCGAGGACTCAAATTCAGCCCTTGTATATTCGCGCAGATAATAACCGTATGTTGTTGTAAGGTATACCTTTACCGTGTCGTTATTTTTCGGCACGTCAAATCGCATATTGCTTATGATCTTTTCAAATTTGTCAAGCTCACCGTATGACAATTCTATGGCTTCCTCATTTTTTGCGGTATCGGCTGTCAAATGTTTTTTTTCACCGTTTGAAAAATATGCAACCACGTCTTTTCTTTCTGTCTGGAATGAATAAAAGTATGCAGGGCGGGACAGATTTTCGTAATCCGCAAGCTCAACAGTGATGCCGAGTATTTTTATAGGCGATTTTTCGCCGTCTTCCTTCGTTTCCTCGACGAGCCCATGGTCAAACTCGATTATTGAGCTTGTTTTGGTAAGATTATATACTCTTGAAGGCGAAGCGGGAAATGGGTATAAAAATTGAACGATAAGCAATCCTGCAATCAGCGCAAGCGTTATTATACCGCATATTATAAGCGGTATTTTTGCATTTTTCATTGAAAACTCCTTAAAAAAATAAAACGCCCCGAGGAAAAAACTCCCTCGGGGCGGTAATTCCGCGGTTCCACCCGAACTTGTAACTTGCAAACCCTTTAACGGAGGTGAACCGTGCCGTCATTTCCTACGGCATTACAGCAGGCGGTATCCACTTGTTACATACCAAGAGCCTTGTTTCAGCAATTCAAGGCTTCTCTGTGCGAGGTCATAACGGGCTTCCTGCAGATATTTTGTTTATTTTTTCTTTTTTAAATTGTACTGTGAACGGGGATTGACGATCTCGCGCCAATCAAGGTCGCCTCTTTCAAGGGCGCATATAAGCACCTCTGCTGTGGCAATGTTTGTTGCAACGGGTACGTTGTGCAAGTCGCACATACGTATTAAATCAAATGCCTCGTCGGTATTTGCTTCAGGTTTTGTATCCCTGAAATAAAGCAATATATCAATTTCATTGTACGCAATTCTTGAGGCTATCTGCTGTTCGCCTCCGTGCTGCCCCGAAAGCAGCCTTTCGATCTCCAGTCCGGTAGCATCAGAGATGTATTTTCCCGTGATACCTGTGGCACAAAGATTGTGTTTACTTAAAATACCGCAGTAAGCGATACATAGCTGTGCCATCAATTCTTTTTTTCTGTCATGAGCAATAATTGCTATTTCCATAACAAACCGTACCTTTCTTCGCCTTGCGATGATATCCGTGCTATCTGGTCAGAACCCTTTTGCGCCTTATCTTTTTCACACCCTTAAGTATCGGCGTGTATCTTTCGCCTGTTTTGTCAGCGGTGATCCTTGATGCAATATTTTTAAATGCTCTGTATGAAATGAAACTGTCATTTTCGGCAAGCAAGCCTTTTTCCTGAGCATATATAAGATCTGCATCATAAGGAACGACACCGAGAAGAGGAACCTTTGTTGAGTCGATTATATCGATCATTCCTATCCGTTTACCGCCCGTGACCGAATTGTAGTCGAAATTATTTACAATAAGCCTCGGCTTAACGCTTGCATTTTCGCAAAGCTCCGCGCTTTTTTGTGCGCCACGCAGAGAAGCGGGTGTATGCGATGCTATAACAAGTGCCTCATCTGCCGCTTCCAAAGCGCAGGCGAGAATAAACGTGTCAGCGCCTGATGTGTCAAGGATTATATAATCGAGAGATTGTTCTTCGGCAATCTTTTTTATTCCGTTTGCAAAATCTTCCTTAGAGATCGTATCGGAAAATTTGTAGGGAGCGCCGAGAAAATAAAGCCCCTGTGTGCGTTCATCGGTTATAACGGCGGCGGGATATGAGCATCTGCCCATCAAAACATCGCTTATATCAAACATAAG
>JAZNEN010000244.1:0-30749 GCA_045588615.1 Eubacteriales bacterium | reverse complement strand
CTTCCTAAGATCGCTTGGCCTCCGACTTCCCGTCAGAACGCTCACAGCAGAGGAAACAGAAGCGGCAATTTCCAAGATGCTTGCAAACCTCGACAAAGAGCTCGGCATAACAATAAGAAGCTGAAATCACTAAATCAAATAAGGGACGGTTTGTTGACCGTCCCTTGTGTTTTATAGAAATAAAATATAGTTATCGCCTAATGGGTTAAAACGGTTGATTCGTGAATCAACCCTACAACACCGAATTTTACAGAATAAACAAAGTGTTTAAAAAACGTAGGAGCATTCACGAATGACATAATAAAAGAAATTGTGTTTGAAACTGCTTCGTTTTATCTGAATCTTTACAGTATAGGCGCCATGCCTGCACCCACCACAGTTCGTTTGCAACTGCGTATGCAAACGAACTGCCTGCAGGCAAATGGCGCAGATTTCCTACGGAAATCTATTTATAAAATACAAGACTGCATAAAATGGCGTAGACTCAATAAATTATAAAAACTTGTGATAAATTCGTTTTAAACACCGTCTGTATAACCGTTTGGTTTACAGACGGTATTATATTACTTTTCAACAGCCATCCAACAACCCTCAGCGCCGATTCCGTTTTCGGGCGGAGTCAGTACACCTTTTTCGATAAGACATTCAACAACCGCGTCTAAAATAGGCATTGATGCCAAGGAATTGGCGAATTTCCATTCGCCGAGCAAATGCTCGGGGAGAGCTTTTTTTATAAGTGCGGCTATCTTTTCTGCGACCATCTTTGCATCTTCGTCGAAATACCCGTTTTGTAAAGAGTTACTGATATCAAATAGTTTGCTACGGTTTGAAAGTTCACACGCAAGAATTTTTGTGTAAAGCATATCACCGTCACGGTACAGATATCCGCATTCGACAGCTTTGGCACCGCGCTCCTTTTCTTCCTCGGTGAGCGACAAAATATCAAGTCCGTCAATAGCACGAAGTGCAAACTGAAGAAGCGAGTCTGTTGATACATTATGACCGCAATCGAAATGCTTTTGTATGCGTGTAATGTATATATTATCAAAACGAACATCGGAAAAACCGCAAATATTCTGTGCTCCTATGCCGTCCCAACCGCCGCCGTAATATTTGCCGTTATCAACATATCCAAAGACACTGAACGGGCGATTTGAGGGAGTGGTATTGGAAAAATGATGTTCCTCTAAATTTTTCTTGACACAATACGCAAATGAATCAGCTATACTTGATATTTGCTGCCAGAGGATAAGATTCAGGTCTATTTTCTTGTTAAGATACGGAAAAGCAAGATATTCAGCTTTATGTTCTTCAATGTACTTTGATATTATGTCGCAAATTTTCGGCAATTGCTCAGTGTAAATCAAATTTGCTTTTTCAAACACATCCTTATCAAGTAAAACAAAGTTTATTGCATATTTGCCATTATCAAGACGGCGTAAAAATCCGTATTCACCGTTTGCGCCTTTTGTCAGTATTTCGAGTTCTTCTTCCACATATAACGTCGGCACGTTGAGCTCTTCTGCAATTTCAGAAGCACTCATCGGCTTTTTATGACAAAGCCATACGATGTGCTTTGAAAATATCCTTGTACATACATTACGCGGGTCGCCCCAAGAAGGGTTTCCTGTTCCCCAAATTACAAAATCAATTTTATCAAGTGCTACAGGTCTACTATAAGTATCTGCCATTTCTTCTACCTCACTTTTAATCTTTTCTCTTGCCGAAAAAAGTCTTTGACGGACAGCGCCCTCACTTGTTTTTTGAAGCTTTGCTATTTCAGCGGTGGAAATACCGTCTATGTAAAACATTATCATCACTTCACGGTACGCCCGTGTTAAAAACGCTATCCTGCGGTACACTGCACGTAAAAGCTCTGCGGTATTGTCGGACGTATCTTCCTCTGCCAATTTTACCAGAATGTCTTCCGAATCACCCTCATATGCCTTTTCCGTGTGCTTTTTGCGCTTATCTGAAAAGTCAGCATATACGTTTCTTGCAATTTTCCATATAAACGGATAGACGCTTTCTATTTCTCCCTTGCCTTTTGAAACTTTTACAAGGGCAAAAATAATGTCGGAGCAAAGCTCCTCTGCTTCATGGCTGTCATTTGTTCTTGCATAGCAAAACCCGAACAGCTTATCGAGCAGGGTGTCATCAAAATAATTCAGCAAGTCTTGTTTTTTCATTTCTTTCTTCAAGCTTTGATCAATGCTTTCACTTATATAGTCCGTACATTTACAGAAATGTTAGGTGAGATATGTAAAATTATATCATAAAATCGTGAATTAGTCCAAGTGTGATAATTTGTAAAATATGTTCTATTGACATTATAAGAAAAAAATGATATAATTCACGTGTTATTCGGAGGTGTTTTTATGAATAAATCAATATACGAGCAAACACAAGCTTCAATTAAAGAGCTTTGCGAAAAGGCAAATCTAAAAAAAGGTGATATTATAGTTGTCGGCTGTTCTACAAGTGAGGTTACAGGGGCGAAAATAGGAACTAATTCCAATCCCGATGTCGCAGGTGAAATTTTTAAAGCGCTTCACGAATATACAGAAAGCAAAGGACTGTTTTTAGCTATTCAATGCTGTGAGCATTTGAACCGTGCAATTATCACAGAACGAAAGGCTGTGCCGTTTTCTGAAATCGTTAATGTAAAACCTCAGCCGAAGGCAGGCGGTTCATTGGCAACAAAGGCTTACGAGGGCTTTGAAGATCCCGTGGCAATTGAAGAAGTAAAAGCAGATGCAGGGCTTGACATCGGATTTACTATGATAGGAATGCACTTGAAAAAGGTTGCAGTTCCGTTGCGCCTTGAAAACAATAAAATAGGAGAAGCAATGGTTCTTGCCGCACGCACACGCCCGAAATTTATCGGAGGTGCAAGGGCAGTATACAATGAAGAAATGTTATGATTGAAAAAATATACGCATATAACAGCACATGTGTTGATCCGTATTTCAATATCGCAACGGAAAAATTTTTGCTTGAAAGCGTTTCAGAAGGCTGTTGTATTCTTTACCTGTGGCAAAATCAGAATACGGTTGTTATCGGGCGGAATCAAAATGCTTGGGCGGAGTGCCGCACCTCGCTTTTGGAGGAGGAGGGCGGAAAGCTCGCTCGCCGTCTTTCAGGCGGAGGCGCGGTCTTCCACGATGTCGGGAATTTGAATTTTACTTTTTTGGTGCGTGATGAAGATTTTGATGTTGACCGTCAACTTTCTGTAATTCAGACAGCGTGTGCATCTATCGGTCTTACTGCCGAAAAGTCAGGAAGAAACGACCTGCTTGTGCAGGGGCATAAATTCTCCGGAAATGCCTTTTACCACAGTCAGGGGCGCGCATACCATCACGGTACGCTTCTTGTAGATGCCGACATGGGGAAGCTCTCGCGTTATCTTACTCCGTCAAAGGCAAAATTAGAGGCTAAAGGTGTTGCCTCTGTACGTTCACGTGTGACAAATCTCAAAGCGCTTGTGCCGAGTCTTACGTGTGAAAGTATGGCAGAGTATATGAAAAGGGCATTTTCAAAGGTATACGGATATGATATTTGCCAAATTATATTAAGTGAGGAAGAAATCAAAACTGTAAATGCTTACGCCGAGGAGTTTGGAAGCTGGGAATGGCTTTACGGTCGGCGATTACCGTTTACATTCAGCTGTGAGGACAGATTTTCGTGGGGAAGCATATCGTTTCAGCTTCAGGTTGAATCGGGGCATATCAAAACAGCTCAGATATATTCTGACGCAATGGATTGGGAAATATCGGATGAAGTATCAAAAGCTCTTACAGGCTGTCGCTTTATATGCTCTGATATGCAGAAAGCCATAACGGATAAAATGGGCGATAAAGAGAAGAGCAATGATATTTGTAAGCTTCTCGAAAAACAGAATATATGATAAACAGATAAAAGCTGAGACTTTAAAATATCAGTCTCGGCTTTTACTGTTTCTCTATTTATACTCTTCGTTTATCATATTTACAAGTTCTTTTGCGGGTAATGATAAGCTGTGATCTTTTTTCTTTACAAGAATTATCTGTCTTGGCGGAAGCGGTTTTGTCAGCGAAATTTTGTGTATACCGTTCTCATCTTCAAGGAACTGTTCCGGAACAAATCCTATGCCGAGTCCGTATTTGACAAGCGGGATTATCTGATCGGCTGTTGCGGCTTCAATGTCAGGGGAAAAGTGACAGTTGCGCTTCAGAAATTCCTCAAAATAAAAATCAAACGTAGAGGTACCTGCACCGAGAGAAATTATAGGATATTCAAGCAGTCTGTCAAGCATCACATCACCCTGAATGTCGAAGCTGTCGCCGCATACAGGCACTTCCTGCAAATTGCAAAGCTTTGTTATTGAAAGCTTGTTTCTTATATCTGCGGGAGTCGTAACAACCGCAATATCAACCAGCTGATTATCTATTATTTTTAGTGCTTGCGGCGTTGAAACGTTTAATATTTTTATTCTTACACCCGGATAAAGCCGGTGATAGTTACTTAAAATTGGCAAAAGACAACAGCGCAGGGCAATTTCGGTAGCACCTATTGAAACAACACCGCTGTCCATACTGTGCTTAGCCGAAACCGCTTCTTCGCCCGCCTGAATGTGCTCGAATGCGATACATATGTGCTCGTAAAGCTCCTTTCCGTCTTCTGTCAATGTAACACCCTTGTTCGTTCGTTCAAACAATGTGCATCCGAGCTGACGTTCAAGTGTTTTTATTGCCCTTGTTAAATTGGGTTGATTGCAGTACATAACCTCTGCTGCCCTTGTAAAACTCTTATATTTGGCAACATTGTAGAAAACTTTATAGTAATCGTAACTGATATTCATATAAAACTCCATATTGAAATGATATAGTTGATATGTTAGATATATATTTTACATATACCTCGAGTTGTATTATAATACATATCAAATGAGATGTCAAGAAGGAGAATTATAAATGGAAATTTCTTATATTACTGAATTAATGGAAGCGTTTACGATACTTTGCTTCGGTCTGTCATGGCCGATTTCTATACGTAAATCCCTCATATCAAAAACAGCGAAGGGAAAAAGCTTGTTTTTTGAGGTGTTTTTGCTTGTCGGATACGCATTCGGAATTTTACGTAAAATAATACAGCTCACTGTACTCGGCTGTACAGGCGGAATATTCTTTTTAAGTTTCTTTTTTTACATACTGAATTTCATAGAAATATCAATAGATGTCGGATTATACTTCCGCAACTGTAAATATGACAGAATAGTGCAGTTTACAAAATAATATATAGTTTTCGATGAAATAAAAAACGGTTGGAACAATTCCAACCGTTTTTTTATCAATGCTTTAATTATGCAAGTTCTGCGAAATACTTGATTGTTCTTACCATCTGGCTTGTGTAGGAGTTTTCGTTGTCATACCATGCAACTACCTGAACCTGGTAAGTGTCGTCATCGATCTTTGCAACCATTGTCTGTGTTGCATCGAAGATAGAACCGTATGTGGAACCGATGATATCGGAAGAAACGATTTCATCTGTGTTGTAACCGAAGGAATCGGATGCCTTAGCAGCCATAGCAGCGTTGATGCCTTCCTTTGTTACGTCCTTGCCCTTAACAACTGCAACGAGAATTGTTGTAGATCCTGTGGGTGTGGGAACTCTCTGTGCAGAACCGATGAGCTTGCCGTTGAGTTCGGGAATAACAAGACCGATAGCCTTTGCAGCACCTGTGGAGTTAGGAACGATGTTTGCAGCACCTGCTCTTGCACGGCGGAGGTCACCCTTTCTGTGAGGACCGTCAAGGATCATTTGGTCGCCTGTGTAAGCGTGGATCGTTGACATAATACCGCTCTGAATAGGAGCATAATCGTTAAGAGCCTTAGCCATAGGAGCCAAGCAGTTTGTTGTGCAGGATGCAGCGGAAATGATCGTGTCATCCTTTGTAAGTGTATTTTCGTTTACGCTGAATACGATTGTGGGAAGATCGTTACCTGCGGGAGCAGAAATAACAACTTTCTTTGCACCTGCGTCGATGTGAGCCTGTGCTTTAGCCTTGGATGTGTAGAAGCCTGTGCATTCGAGAACAACATCAACACCGATTTCGCCCCAAGGAAGATCCTTTGCGTCCTTTTCGCTGTAGATTCTGATGTTCTTGCCGTCAACTGTGATGGACTTGTCGTCACATTCAACTGTGTGACCGTTGTATCTGCCCTGGGCTGTGTCATACTTGAGAAGGTGAGCAAGCATCTTGGGATCTGTAAGGTCGTTGATGGCTACAACTTCGTAACCCTCTGCACCAAACATCTGACGGAAAGCAAGTCTTCCGATACGGCCAAAGCCGTTAATAGCAACTTTTACTGCCATGATTTTATCCTCCAAAATAAATATATTATTTGACAGAGATTATACAACAATTTCCTGATAATATCAAGAAGAAAATGAAACTTTCAAAAAATAATATATGATAATTTTCACTTAATTAATATTTGTAAAAATTGATAAGACAGCCCGCAAGAATTATTTTTCTTTCGTCGTCTGTAAGCTCAGGCATTGTAAGCTTGAGCGTTTTTTCGTTTTCACCATACACGTAAGCCGTAACTGTAGGTAAAGCGTTTTCGACTGCACTCTTTATATCGGGAATAACCACATAGTCACCCACGGAAAACTCAGGTGCTTCATCAACTGTAAACGGAATCATACCCCAGTTTATGACATTGCTTCTGTATCGTTTTGTCGCATACTCAACTGCGATGTTTGCACAGCCGCCGAGGACACGCTGACACGATGCCGCCTGCTCACGTGCAGAGCCGTCACCGGGCTTGTTTGCGAAAATAACGCTTCCGACAACGGTGTTTTCCTCATTAAATCCGTGCTTTTCGGCAATCTTTGAAAGCATACCGTCAAATACTTTTTTACCGTCACGGCGTGCATATTCAACCTCTCTTATTGCCTTTGCACGTCCTACATATGCAGGATCCTTTCGCGAAAGCGTAAGCTCAGAAAGACGGTGGGGATTTGAACGGTAAGATGATGACTCGCCTGAAGGGATAAGCTCGTCAGTTGTTGTTACGGGGTCTGTGATGTAAGATGCGACCTGCAAAACGAGATTGTCGGAAAGGGAAACCATTTCGGGCCAGTCTGTAATGTTAGGACCGAGAATGAGCTTTTCCTCATTATTTGCTTTGCCGTAACCGAAGTATACACGGTTAGTATAAACGGATTTGTCAAACTTATATTCGTAAGTTTTGTATTCAACGTCAATATCTGTTGCCGCTGTTATTTTACCGCCGTTTGCCGCTGTTGCCGCAATTGAGCGTGCATCCATAAGCGCAACGGATGCGATCTGTCCTTCACCGGGCTTTGAACCTTCTCTGTTTGCGAAGTTTCTTGTGGTGTGGCGAAGGGATAGTCCGTTGTTTGACGGTACGTCACCTGCACCGAAGCAAGGACCGCAGAATGCTGTGCGGAGCGTTGCACCTGCAGACATAAGATCTGCACAGATACCGTTTTTAATAAGCTGTAAGTAGGCGGGTTGGCTTGCAGGATATACGGAAAGTGCAAAGGCTTCGCATCCGATGCTTTTTCCTCTGAGTATGTCGCCGGCGGCGCATACGTTGTCAAATATACCGCCTGCACAGCCTGCAATTACACCCTGGTCAGCCCACACGCCGCCATCGTGATATTTGTCAACAAGCGAGAATGTGGGAACACCAAGCTCCTTTGCCGCCTTCTCGGATACCTCAGCCAAGATATCCTTTGCATTTGCATTAAATTCCTTTATTGTATATGCATTTGACGGGTGGATGGGGAGTGCGATCATGGATTCCATTTTTGAAAGATCAATTTCAACAGCACCGTCATAGTATGCACCGTCCTCGGGGGAAAGAGCCTTGAAGTCCTCGCTTCTTCCGTGAAGCGCATAATATCTCTTTGTTTCTTCATCCGTCACCCAGATGGATGAAAGACACGTTGTTTCCGTTGTCATAACGTCGATTCCGTTACGGAATTCGATGGGCAGATTTGCAATACCGTCACCGATAAATTCAAGTACCTTATTTTTAACAAATCCGTCCTTGAATACGGCACCGATAAGTGCAATTGCCACGTCGTGAGGACCGATGCCCGCACGCGGCTTGCCTGTCAGATGAACGGCGATAACGCCGGGACGTTTTATATCGTAAGTTCTTCCGAGAAGCTGTTTTACAAGCTCAGGGCCGCCTTCGCCGACAGCCATTGTGCCGAGTGCTCCGTAACGCGTGTGGGAGTCCGAACCGATTATCATTTTTCCGCATCCTGCCATCATTTCACGCATATAGGAGTGTATAACAGCCTGATGTGCGGGAACGTAAATACCGCCGTATTTCTTTGCCGCTGACAGACCGAAAACGTGGTCGTCCTCGTTTATTGTGCCGCCGACAGCGCAAAGTGAATTGTGGCAGTTCGTAAGAACATACGGAACAGGGAACTCTTTAAGCCCCGACGCTCTTGCTGTCTGTATGATGCCGACATACGTTATGTCGTGAGATGCCATGGCATCGAATTTTATTTTAAGGTCGTCACCGTCACTTGTGCTGTGCGATGTGAGGATCGGATAAGCTATCGTCTTTTTGCGTGCCGGCTCTATCTGTTCATCGTTAAGATCTGATATTTCCAATCCTTTTCCCTTACGGTAAACGACGCCTTTCTTTATAACATTAACCATTTTCTATACCTTTCATCAGTATTCGACCGTTGTAAAGGACATAGCATCAAGCGACAGCTTCATATGCTGAAGGTTTACGCTTACGCTGTGTATGTTTGCATTGAATACGCAAAGAATACGGTTGTCCTGATACTCTCTTTTAAATACAATAACTCCGCTTGAAGTCTTCAACACTTCTGTTGTTCCGTACTTTAAAGCGTCATGTGTGTCGCGGAGCTTCAGAGTGTTTTTGAAAAATTCCACAAGCTCACCGTCCTCACGTCCCCATGGGTACGGTCGGCGGTTGAACGGGTCTCGGTAGCCCTCGCATCCCGCCTCGTCTCCGTAATAGATGCAAGGTACACCCGGTGCACATACAAGCAGGGCAAATGCAAGCTTAAGACGGGCTTTGCCGAGTTTGAGTTCATCCTCCGTCATGCGTGTTTTCGCAAGTACACTGCCCGCTTCTCCCGACATATCCTTACCGCCTAAAACGGTCAGTATTCTTTCCGTATCGTGAGTGCCCAAGAAGTTCATCGCGTGCAAAAGATCACCGTGCGGATAATGGCGCGAAAGGATCGTCAAGGCATATTCAAGTGCCTTTTCATCCTTATACTTTGCAAAATCGATAATTGCGTTACGCAGGGGGTAATTCATTACACCGTCAAGCTGTTTACCTTCAAAATAATGGCGGCGGTGGCTATATGCTATCTTGTTTGACGCATCCTCCCAAACCTCGCCTATCAGAAGAGAGCCCGGCTTTTCCGTGTCACATGCTTTTTTGATGTCATACAGAAGATCCTCCGGAAGCTCATCCGCAACGTCAAGACGCCAACCGTCGGCACCGCGGCGAAGCCAATATCTTATGACACCGTTTTCACCGCATATAAATTCTCTTAAATCCTTTCTTGTGTGGTTAAGCGACGGCAGAATACCGATGCCCCACCAAGCCCTGTATTTGTCAGGATGCTCTGTAAAATCGTACCAATTGTAATACTGTGAGTTTTTGCTGTGATATGCGCCTATAGACGGATATTTTTTATATTTATTGAAATAAAGGCTATCATCGCCCGTGTGGTTGAAAACACCGTCAAGAATTATTTTCATTCCTCGCCTGTGCGCTTCACGTACAAGCTTGTCAAAGGCTTCTTCGCCGCCGAACATTTCGTCGATCTTTGTGTAGTCGCCTGTGTCGTATTTGTGGTTTGAATATGCTTTGAAAATGGGCGAAAGATAGATGGTCTTTATTCCGAGGTCTTGCAAATAATCAAGCTTTGAGCAAACACCGTAAAGGTTGCCGCCGAAAAAGGTGTTGTTTTTAAGGGGTTGTCCGGGGTATTCAACGTATTCAACCTCCCCGCCGTGCCAATCTGAAATGTACACAGCATCATCACGTACCGGTATTTTGTGATTTGTTTTGCAGAATCGGTCAACGAATATGTGATACATTGCCCCTTCAGAAAACCAATTTGCCTGACGGTACACGTTGTGATAGACCATAAGCTGAAATTTGTCGGGATATCCATCAGTTAAATAGCCGTTTTTTTCATTTCCCAACGAAGAAATCGTAAATATTTCTCCGTTACATTCAGATTTGAAAAAGAAGTAATAAAGACCGACTTCGGGTTTCACGGTGACGGAATATACGTCAAAGCCGTTCTCTATCCCTTCATATTCCATCTTATACGTATCGGTTATATCCGAAAAATCGTGTTCAAGCAAAAGGGTGCAACCGTTAAGACAGTATATACGCGGAGAAAGAAGGGAGATTTTTATCTCCCCCTTCTCGAATGCGCAACTGAAATAGTTTTTACCGTCTACGGTTTTCCTTACGATAAAGGGTTCGTTCTGTTTCAGTGAAAATGGAAGCATAAATTAATCCTTTATCTGTTCAGCCTTCCAAATGTTATCAGCGTATTCCTTAACAGCTCTGTCCGCGGCAAATCTGCCTGCACACGCAATATTTACGGCACTCATTGAAAGCCATTTTGCTCTGTCCTCATACGTCTTGTCCATATTATTATGAACTGCATTGTATGAATTGAAATCCGCAAAGCACATATACGGGTCCGGAATACCGCCGTCGAACAGCAGGTAATTTGCAAAATCGGAGAATGAAACTCCGTTGAAGCCTTTGTTCAAAGAGTTTATTATTTCCTTGAGTGTCTCACTCTGGGTATAGTATACGTTAGAGCGATAACCAGCTCTCCATACTTTTTCAACCTCATCAGCGGTAAGTCCGAACAGGAAGAAGTTGTCATCACCAACGGATTCGTGCATTTCGACGTTTGCGCCGTCAAGCGTACCGATAGTAACAGCACCGTTTATCATAAGCTTCATATTACCCGTACCGCTTGCTTCCTTGCCTGCAAGAGATATCTGCTCACTTATGTCGGCAGAGGGAATAAGGATCTCCGCTGCAGATACACAGTAGTTTTCAAGGAAAACAACACGGAGTTTCTGTCTTATCTTCGGGTTCTTTTCAATCTCGGATGCAATGTGTGTAATAAGCTTGATAGTCTGCTTTGCGCGGTAATAACCGGGAGCAGCCTTCGCGCCGAATATGAATGTTACAGGACGCATCTCAAGGTCGGGATTTTCAAGAAGCTTGTTGTAAATATTGATTATACGGAGCACGTTGAGAAGCTGACGCTTATACTCGTGCATACGCTTGATCTGTACGTCAAATATTGAATCGCAGTCGAGCGCAAGTGTTTTCTGATTGCCAACCAAGAACTTGGAGAATCTTTCCTTGTTATCTCTCTTTATCTGCTCAAGCTTTGCCTGAACCCCTGCATCATCCTTGTACTGTACAAACTTTTCAAGTTCCCACGGGGAGTGTCTGTATTCGGGGCCTATTGTGCTGTCAAGCAGGTTTGCAAGACCTGGGTTGCTGTAGCACAGCCAACGGCGGTGTGCAATACCGTTTGTTACGTTTGTGAACTTTTCGGGTGTCATAGCGTAAAAGTCGGAGAATATGGTCTTTTTAAGAATATCGGAGTGAAGTCCGGAAACACCGTTTACGTGGTGTGAACCGACTATGGAAAGGTTTGCCATTCTCACCTGATTGTAGCCTATGATGGACATACGCGCAACTGTGTCCTCGTTACCGCAGAAATTACGGACAGACTCACAGAAACGGCGGTTGATCTCGCAAATAATAGTGTATATTCTGGGGAGCTTGAGCTTGAATATACCCTCTCCCCATGTTTCAAGCGCTTCCGGAAGCACCGTGTGGTTCGTGTATGACATTGTTTTTGTAACGATATTCCAAGCTGAATCCCAATCATATGCACATTCGTCAAGCAAAATACGCATAAGCTCAGGCACACAAAGCGCGGGGTGTGTGTCATTTATATGAATAGCAACTTTGTCAGCGAGATTGTCAAGTGTTCCGTACTGAGAAAGATGCTCATTCAATATGCACTGAAGCGATGCGGAAACCAAGAAGTACTGCTGTGTCAGACGGAGCTGTTTACCCTCATAATGATTGTCAGAGGGATAAAGTACCTTTGAAATTACTTCTGCATTTGTGTTGTCTTCAAGAGCCTTGATATACTGTCCTTGTGAAAACAGCTTCATATTGAATTTGGATTGATCGTGTGCACGCCACAGACGAAGAATGTTTACCGCCTTGGAGTCAGCACCGGATATCATCATATCGTAGGGAACTGCTTGAACTTCATCGCAGTCAACATAATCAACAAGCATTTTGCCGTTGTGCCAATATTCCTTTACATGTCCGCCGAACTTTACGGTGTACGTGAGGTCAGTTCTCGGAACGAGCCACGGTTCACCCGTGGGAAGCCATACATCGGGCAATTCATATTGCTCGCCGTCAACGATCTTTTGCTTGAAAAGACCGTAATCGTAACATATCGAATAACCGTATGCAGGGTAGTCAAGAGAAGAAAGACCGTCCATAAAGCACGATGCAAGTCTTCCCAAGCCTCCGTTACCGAGTGCAGGGTCATCCTCATGCTTTATAAATTTTTCCAGTGAAAATCCGAAGTCTTTAAGAACACGGCTGTATTCGGAATAAAGACCGAGGTTCATAAGATTGTTTTTGAGTGATGGACCTACAAGAAACTCCATGCACATATAGTAAACGCGCTTTGCGGATTTTTCGTGTACTTCCTTTTCAAATTCCGCATTCTTCTGCATAAGAATGTCTCTTATCGTAAGAAGCGTTGCGTGATACATCTGATCGTCAAGAGCCTGTTCGGGTGTTATTCCGAAATTTCGGGTGAGCTTTGCGATAATGTTGTTTTTGATTTCAATTTCTCTGTTTGTTGCCATTGGTAGAATTTCCTTTTACTTCTTTAATTGATTGTATATTTCAAGATATTTGACCGCGGATACTTCCCAAGAAAAATCACGGCGCATAATTTTCTTTACAAGTTCTTTGCACTTTGCTTTATCTCTGTAAAGGGATATAGCAAGACGGAGTGTGTACATCATATCGTGTGCGTTGTAGTTCGCAAACGTAAAGCCATCGCCTTCAAATGTTCCGTCTGTGTGTTCGATATACGGTTTGATGGAGTCGTAAAGTCCGCCCGTTTCTCTTACAACAGGTATTGCTCCGTAGCGCGAGGCGATCATCTGTGAAAGACCGCACGGCTCTGTTTTCGAGGGCATCAGGAATATATCCGATGCGGCATAGATGTTCTTTGACAGATCTTTGTTGTAACAAAGCAGTGTGCGTACCTTATCGGGGTGTCTCTTTTCAAGATGATAGAAAAAGTCCTCGTATTCATAATCACCTTTGCCGAGTATAACAAGCTGAATGTCGTCTGTGAGCACCTCATCGATAACAGCTTTTACAAGGTCAAGACCCTTCTGCTCTGTCAAACGTGAAATGATGGATATCATCGGTACGTCAGCCCTTTCGGGAAGACCTATTGACTTCTGAAGCTTGAGCTTATTGTCAACTTTTTTACCCAAAGAACGCCATGTGTAATTTTGGGCTATCGCCGTGTCGGTAGCGGGGTCATAATAATCCACATCAATTCCGTTAAGTACACCGCGTGTTTTTCCCGAATAAAGACGTGTCATATATTCAAGACCGTGTGCATATACCGAGGATTGTATTTCGTCGGCGTATTTTTCGCTTACAGTCATAAGTATATCACAGCAAACGATAGCACCTTTCATAAGGTTGATACATCCGTCGTATTCAAGTATTTCACGTTCGCCTTGACCGAGACCGAACACATCTCCAAGTATGGCAAAGCTGTATTTTCCCTGAAAGGCGATATTGTGGATAGAGAACACCGTTTTGATGTCACGGTAATGCTCCCAATTGCTGTATTTTGTCCTCAAATAGACTATCGACAGGGCGCTTTGCCAGTCATTTGCGTGGAGAATATCAGGGTAAAATCCCGTCATTTCCATTGATTTGAGAACTGCTGCACAGAAATACGCAAAACGTTCTCCGTCATCAAAATCGCCGTACAGAGCATTTCTTTTAAAGTAATATTCATTGTCGATGAAGTAATACACAACACCGTCAAGGTTATAGCTGTAAAGCCCCGCATACTGACGGCGCCACGAAAGTGAAACTTCAAATTCACATTCTTTTTTCATTTTGTCCCTGTATGCGCCCGATACTGCCGAATAAAGAGGAAGTATAACACGGACATCATCTTCGGGAGATGCTTTTTTTACCGCGATGGGAAGCGCACCTATAACATCACCCAAACCGCCCGATGATGCAAAAGGAAGCGCTTCAGTCGCAACATACAATATTTTTTTCATCACTGTGTCTATTCCTTTAAACTATAAGCATTTTTATATCATTATACCTTTTTCTGCAAAATACGGCTTTGTTTCGTGTCCGGAAAGTACACGGCTGTCACGTACAACGACATTCTTATCAAGTACGGCGCAGTTTAAAACAACATTTTCGCCTATCTCGCAGTCCTGCATAATTATAGAATTTTTTACACAAGTGCCCCTGCTGACCTTAACACCTCTGAAAATTATCGAATTTTCAACAGTTCCTTCGATGATACATCCGTCTGCAATAAGAGAATTTTTAACAGAGGAATGATTTCCGTATCTTGTCGGGGATGAGTTTCTTACTTTTGTGAGAACAGGACGGTCCTTGATATTGAAAAGCGCATTACGCACTTCAGGATTCAACAACGCCATTGATGAAGAATAGTATTCCGCAAATGATGAAACGCATGCAAAATAACCGTCATATTTATATGTCATTATCTTATATGAGTTTATGTTTCTTGCAATTACATCAGAGTTAAAGCTTGTATAATCGTGTGCCTTTGAATCGTGTATGACGGAATGTAAAAATTCACGCTTCATTACCATAATGTTAAGGCTTATATCGTGTACGCCTGTTTTTTCGGTAGGATATACGAAAATGTCCTTCGCACGTCCGTTTTCATCGGAATCAATAATGACGTTTTTCTTGCATGATTCGGAATTGAGAACAACGTTTTTAACCGCTATCGTTATATCTGCACCTGTTTTTTCGTGCGCATCGATAAGCTTTCTGAAATCTATATTACAGATAACGTCACAGTCGGACATAACAACATAATCTTCTTTACATCTTTCGATGAAATGCAAGCTGTTTATAAGCCCCGAAAGCCTTGTTGCAAAGCTGAGCCTTGATGTACTTGCAAATGCTGTTATGTGAGGGGGAAGTATTTTGATACCGCCTGAACGTGATGCCAGATCCCAGTCCTTACCGTTTCCTATGTGGTCCATAAGCGACTGGTAGTTTGACTGTGTTATTACGCCGACCTTCTGTATGCCTGAATTTACCATATTGGAAAGCGCAAAGTCAATGAATCTGTAACGGCATCCATAGGGAACCGATGCCATCGTTCTCATCTGTGTAAGCTCGGGAATATTTCTGTCGTGAACATTTGAAAATATTATACCAACTGCGGACATATTATACATCCTCCTTTTCGGTAAGTTCTTTCAGTGAACTTTCATTTATCATTTTGCCGGGGGCAATAACTGTGCCGTCGGGAATTGAAAGACCGCCGCCGATAAGTGTGATTTCACCGTTCTGTTTGTCACCGCCGATGGAGCATCCATTGCCTACAACGGTGTCGCCGTCCATAACCGTATAATTTACCACAGCGCCGGATTTTATTACAGTGCCTTTCATAATTACGCTGTCCTTTACAACAGCACCCGCTTCAACAGTAACACCGTTTGAAAGTACGGAGTTTTCAACGCGTCCGTATATTTCGCAGCCTTCCGTGATGAGAGAGTTGATGATAACCGAATCATCGCCCGCGTAGTGCGGCGGCTCTGTTGAATTACGCGAATATATTCTCCAAGAGGGTTCCTTGAGGTTAAATACGGGTTTTTCACCTAAAAGATCCATATTTGCTTCCCAAAGGCTCGATATTGTTCCGACATCCTTCCAATAACCGCTGAAGGGATACGCATACATACGCTCACCGCCATTCAGCATTGCGGGAATAATGTTTTTTCCGAAGTCCTTTGATGAATTGGGGTCAGCCTCGTCGGCTGTAAGATAATCAAACAGCTTCTGCTTGTTGAATATATAAATTCCCATTGAAGCCTTCGTGCTCTTGGGCTGTTTGGGTTTTTCTTCAAATTGATAGATCGATCCGTCGTCATTCGTGTTCATAATACCAAAGCGGCTTGCTTCTTCAATCGGAACATCTATAACTGCGATAGTGCAGTCCGCATTGTTCTTTTTGTGATATTCAAGCATTGCATAGTAGTCCATCTTGTAGATGTGGTCTCCTGAAAGGATAAGAACATAGTCGGGATCGTATCTTGCGATAAAGTCGATATTCTGATATATTGCATTTGCTGTACCGCTGTACCAGTCAGCGCCCTTCTGACGCTGATACGGAGGAAGCACCATAGCACCGCCGTACGTTTTGTCAAGGTCCCAAGGCTGTCCGTTTCCGATGTACTCATTGAGCACCAAGGGTTGATACTGTGTCAGGACACCGACTGTATCTATACCCGAATTTACGCAGTTGGAAAGAGTGAAGTCAATGATCCTGTACTTTCCGCCGAATACCACGGCGGGCTTTGCGGTTTTTTCCGTAAGTGTGTAAAGTCTGCTACCCTGACCGCCTGCCAGGAGCATAGCAACACATTCCTTTTTCTTGAACATTGATGTTCTCCTTTACGATTTATTTTATTCGCTTTTTATTTCTATATCTTCTTGCTCGAATATAACTGCTGAAAGGGGCGGGAGGGTTATCGAAAGCGCATACGGCAGGTTGTCGCACATCATCTCGCGTGCCAAAATTGAGCCGTTTGTACAGCCCGTGCCTCCAAATTCACGGCTGTCGGAGGAAAATACTTCGTGCCAATAACCGCCGTTCGGAACGCCGATACAGCAGTTTTCCTTGCGGGATGCCGAAAAATTCATAATGCAAAGCAATTTTTTGCCGTTTTTGTTCTGTCTTGTGAAGACTGACATATTACCGGAACTGTCATCGGCTCTTATCCAGGTGAAGCCGTCCCACGATGTGTCACATTCCCAGAATTGATTTTTGGAAAGGTAGAAGCGGTTCAGCCTTGACACAAAATGCTGAAAAGTTTTATGTGCAGGAAAGTCGAGCATAAACCATTCAAGCGATGATGCGTAATCCCATTCGCGGAATTGCGCAAATTCGCTTCCCATAAACATAAGCTTTTTGCCGGGATGGCATATCATATATGTCATAAACAGTCTTGCGCCTGCAAACTTCTGCGAATAATCGCCCCACATTTTGTCGATGACGGAATTTTTGCAGTGCACTACTTCGTCATGTGATATCGGCAGTATATAATTTTCGTTGAATGAATACATAAGCGAGAAATTGAGTGCAGTGTGATGATATTGTCTGTATACGGGATCACGCTTTACATAATCTGTTATGTCGTTCATCCAACCCATATTCCATTTGAAGTGGAAACCGAGTCCGCCATCGGATACAGGCTTTGTTATCATCGGCCAGTCGGTAGATTCCTCAGCCGCCATTATCACATCGGGAAACTTTTCTTCAATTGATGAGTTCAGTTTTTTGAAAAACGCAATAGACTCATAATTTTTATTTGAACCGTCAAATGCGGGTGTCCATTCGCCGGGCGCGCGGTCGTAGTCAAGATAAAGCATTGCCGCCACAGCATCGACACGCAAACCGTCAATGTGATATTCGTTCAACCAATAGTGTGCATTTGAAACAAGAAATGACTGTACCTCTTCACGTCCTACGTCGAAGAAGCGTGTACCCCAGACCTTATGTTCCATTCTGTCCCATCCCTGATATTCATACAGGGGCGAGCCGTCAAATTCATAAAGTCCGTGTGCGTTTTTCGGGAAATGCGCAGGTACCCAGTCCATTATGACGCCGATTCCGTATTCGTGCATCTTGTTTACAAAATACATAAACATTTCCGGTGTTCCGAAGCGTGAAGTGGGGGAATAAAATCCGCACACCTGATAGCCCCACGAGCCGTCAAACGGATGCTCCGCTACCGGCATAAGCTCAATGTGGGTATAACCCATTTGCTTGACGTACGGTGCCAGCTCATCTGCAAGCTCAATATACGACAGATACGAGCCGTCCTCGTGCTTTTTCCACGAGCCGAGGTGTACTTCATATATGTTCATTGGTATCGGATAGTCACCGCGCATAACGGTTTGCTTTCGGTAATTCATCCAATCCTTGTCTGTCCAATGATATTCATTCAGCTCATAAAGATATGATGATGTTTCTTGAAGTGTGCCCGAGTGTACTGCATAGGGATCTGCTTTATAAAACTCATATCCTCCGCGTCTTATCTTGTATTTATACTTGGTTTTATCGCTGTTTTGTATTTTGAGTTTGAGCTCAGCTTCCCATACACCGTTGTCTGTGACCTTTTTCATAGGACAGCTTTCATCCCAGTTGTTGAAATCTCCTGTTACGAAAACAATGTCCGCATTGGGTGCCCACACACGAAATACAACCGTTCCTTTTGAAAGTGTGTGATGGCCGAGGTATTTATATGCTTCGAAGTTTGTACCCTGGTGAAATAGGTACGGTGCGAGTTCTTCCTTTTTTCTTGCCATAATACCACTCCTTTTGTTGTGAAAAACTCCAAAGTATATTATAATACATAATCTTAAAAAATACAAGTACTAATATGTATATTTTCGATATTTTGCCAAAGGTTATTTATTTGCCCTGAATGTTTTCAGGTATTGTTTTCTTTCATTGACGATACAAAGACTTTCGCATGCTTTCTGTATCGTTTTCATATGTACAAACGGGTGGAGCTTTTTCTCTTCGATATAACACACGGTGCTTTCGTACTGCTTTGTAAGTGCTGAGGCGAAGTACCAGCTTATCATCATATTAACGTAATAATCATCACTTTTTATTTCTGACACCGTTTTCAAAAAATCAGGATTGAAATTTTCGTCAAGAAAATGAACCATTTGCATCTCTATTCCGAATCTTACGGTATATGAGTGGGAAGAATGAAGATATCCTTTTATATGTTCAAGCAACTCACTTTTATGATTTTTAAAGCATTTCGGCCGCAGAGAATCACATACTGCCCAGTTGTCAACAAACGGCAGAAAAGCTTCAGTATGATGCAGACATTCTTCAAAGTCAGCAATCTCGCATAGTATGAGTGAATGAAGAAGATTTTCTTCATAATAACGGTGCGGAAGCTTTGAGATAAAATCAAGGTGTTTTCCGCTTTTTAAAAGCTCCTTGGCAATCTTTCTCAAATGCGGAACACGTACACCTATTACGGTGCTTTTGTCCACTGTCGGTATAAGCTTGCTTTGAAAGCTTTTATATTTTTCATCCTTTATTTCAAACAGAGTGCGTGTTATTTTGTCCATATTTTTTTATCCGTTTCGTTTGCTTTCTCATATTATATCCTACAATGTTTGTGATGTCAACTGCTGTAATTGAGCAAAACTTTACCGAATTAAACAGATTTATTAAACAAAATTACAAATAAGTTGTTGATTTTGTCATTCTTTTATGATAAAATGACAAAGTCTAATCTAAAATACCGAAAGGAATTAACGAAATGTTGAATGTTGCTGTGATAGGATTCGGCACGGTCGGAAGCGGCGTTTGTGAGCTTTTGGCAAACAACGCCGATATTATCGAAAAAAATGCAGGCGAAAAAATAAATCTGAAATATATATGTGATATACGTGAATTTCCCGACTCTCCATTTGCCGATAAACTGGTAAAGGATTTTGAAATTATCGCAAACGACCCCGAAGTCGATGTTGTTGTCGAAACGATGGGTGGAAGAAATGCAGCATATAAATTCACAACAATGGCTTTGGAAAAGGGTAAAAGTGTTGTTACATCAAACAAAGAGATAGTGGCTTACTGCGGTGTTGAGCTTATGCAGAAGGCGGCAGAAAACGGTGCAAGATACTTGTTTGAAGCAAGCACAGGCGGCGCAATTCCCGCACTTACTCCTATTGCACAGTGCCTTTCCGCAAACAGAATATCACGTATTGCAGGTATCCTCAACGGTACAACAAACTATATTCTGACAAATATGTTCACACACGGAAAGAGCTATGACAGAGCACTTTCCGAAGCACAGGAAAAAGGCTATGCGGAAAAAGATCCTACAGCAGACGTTGAAGGATTTGATACGTGCAGAAAAATATGTATACTCGGCGCAATAATGTCCGGAAAACTTGTATGTCCGGATGATGTAAATGTTGCAGGGATATCCAAAATAACAAGAAAAGATGTTGAAGCGGCTGAATCCTTCGGATGTAAAATAAAGCTTCTCGGCGTTGCAGAAATGCAAAACGGCAAGCTTTTGCTGGAGGTGTCTCCGTACTGTATTGCGGACAATGTTCCTCTTTACGGTATTGAGGATGTGTTTAACGGTATTATGGTTGACACCGATGCCGCAGGAAGAGTAATGTTTTACGGCAGAGGCGCAGGTAAGCTTCCTACTGCAAGTGCTGTTGTTTCCGATATCATAGATATCGCTGCAAGAAAGAATGCAAAATCACAGTTTGAGATATGGGAAGACGGAAAAGATATTCTGGCAAAGGACGAAAGAAAGCTTTCTTACCTTATGCGTGTGGGCGGTAATATCGAAGGGTTTGACAAGAAATTCAATGTCTGTGCGCATATCCCCGAAGAAAATGTTATTGCGTTTGTTACAGATGTATTCAGTAAAGAGGAGTATGACGTATTCTGTAAATCGCTTAACGATGCGGGATATACAGTAATATCATCGTACAAGGTGTTTGCATAAGCTTTTTTGAAAAGTTTCAAAATGTCATCAGTGTGATTTCAAATTCCCGTCACATAAAAATGGGATAATAAGGTCACAAAAAATATTGATACATAATTTTGAAAGGACAAAACTATGGACGAAAATTATAATGCGTTTGGCGAAAACACTAATAAGAACGAAATAAATGCTCCGGAGGTTGACAGTGTTCCCGAAACACGTGAAGGTGAGCATGAAAGCGAACAGGCGAAAAATGAGGAAGCTCCGAAAACAGCTTACTCATATGACGGCGGAACAAGAAGCTATACTTCAAATCCCGATTATGCAACGTACCGTCATCCGTCTCAACCGCCTAAAAAGAAAAGTTCTGCCGGTATTGTTATAATATGTTTGCTTGCTGCCGCTTTGCTTTGTACGGGTGCATACTTTGCGGGAAGATATTTCGGCGGTAAGGATGGAACGAATCCGCCTGTTAACGGTGAGGTTACAGGAGGAAATGTGACTGATGCAAAAGGCGATATTACATTAAGCGATGAAACGCTTTCTTACAGCGATATCGTTGTACAGCCCGATGAAATGGTCAGTGTTGTTGAAAAAACGGTTGACTGTGTTGTTGAAATAAAGACGGAGAAAGTCGTATACGGTTCCATCTTCGGACAGAGTGTCTCGCAGGGTGCCGGAAGCGGTGTAATTGTAACAAAGGACGGCTTCATCGTTACAAACAATCACGTTATTGACGGTGCTGAAAAGGTCACGGTAAGACTGAGAAGCGGTGAAACATACGATGCTGTCATTTGGGGTGTGAATACCAAAAATGACTTGGCTGTTATAAAGATAGAAGCGCAGGAGCTTCCTGTAGCAACATTCGGAAATTCTGACAATTTGAAGGTCGGTCAGACTGTTATCGCAATAGGCAACCCCCTCGGCGAGCTTGGCGGTTCCGTCACAAGCGGTATCGTTTCAGCTTTGGCGCGCGAAATAAAAATTGATAACAAGATGATGACGCTTATACAGACGGATGCACCTGTAAACCCCGGTAACTCGGGAGGCGGACTTTTCAATATGGCAGGTGAGCTTATCGGTGTTGTCAATGCAAAATCATCGGGAAGCGATGTTGAGGGTATCGGATTTGCTATTCCGTCAAGCACGGCATACAGCATAGTTCAGGATATCATCTCAAACAAATCTTCAAGTGATAAAGCATATCTCGGTGTCGAGATCGGACAGACAAGACAGGGATATGTCTATATAACAAAAATTCAGGACGGATTTGATGCACAGAAGGCGGGTCTTAAGGCAGATGATATCATCTTCACTGTTGACGGCACGATGATAACATCCGCAAATGCACTTTCAACGCTTATTGCTTCATACTGTGTCGGCGACACAGTTGAAATAGTTATTTACCGTGACGGAAAATCACAGATAATAACTGTTGAATTTACAACTCCCCGTCCTGCGGATGTGAACTAAAATAAAAAAAATATAGGCGACATTGTAGGGGCGACCATTGGTCGTCCGCCCCGAAATGTATAAATATTCAAAAAACACATGGGGCGACTCATTCCGGGAGTTATTTCCTTGAATGAGCCAACCCCTTTTTTAAAGTAAAAGCTTTTGAAAAAAATCGGCTAAGGTGGGCAAGTTATGCTTGGAATACAGAGAAATAAGGTTTATTTATCCGCTTATGATCCTGCGTGGAAGCAGGAGGCGGCAGACACTATTGTAAATTTAAAAAATGTGCTTGGCACATTTGCTGTTGATATTCAGCATATCGGTTCAACAGCCGTGTTCGGAATGCCGGCAGTACCGGTGATAGATATAGCGGTCGGTGTGCGTTTTCTGGAAGATGTCAATAAATTTATCCCCGAACTTGCGGAGATAGGTGTATACCATGTTCCTGAAAAGGATAACGCGAGGCGTATGTTTTTCTATTCCGGTGATCTTGAAAACGATATCGTTACACACAATATACATTTTGTTGAGTATATGGACGAACGCTGGCAGGGCTTCATCAATTTCAGAAAGTATCTCGGCGCAAAAGATTCGCACAGGGAAGAATACACAAAAATAAAGGAAGCGGCATATCTTAAGCATCCTTACAATATCGATCACTACAATGCGTCAAAATCCGAATATATAAGAAATATAGTAAGGAGAACAAGCACAAGAAATTATCTCGGTAAAACGTTTACAGTAAGTGTAATACGTCCGATAGGCACACGGCATCCCACAAGAAAGAATATAACATATCCCATCAATTACGGTGTTATCGAGGGAGAATACGGGGCCGACGGTAAGGAGCTTCGTGCGTATATACTCGGTGTAAGAACACCTGTTTCATCGTTCACGGGAACTGTTGTGGGCGTTATACACAGGGGCGGAGAGTGCGGCGTGCGTCTTGTTTTGGCACCTTCGGGTGTTTATGTCAACCAGGCAAGGATCGAGGAAGCGGTGCACTTCCGTGAAAAATTTTACGATATAACTGTAAATTCACTTTATCAGAAATCGGCAGGTATGATCGTTTACAGAAAAACCCCCGATGGCATTAAGTATCTGCTTTTGTTTCAGAAAAGATCCGGAACATGGAGCTTCCCAAAGGGACATATGGAAATGTGTGAAACAGAACTGCAAACAGCAAAGCGTGAGGTTTTTGAAGAAATCGGTCAGCATCTGAAGCCACACAAAAATTTCAGACAATCCGTGACATACAGACTTGCCGCACCGTGCAGAAAAACGGTCGTACTTTTTCTGGCTGAATCGGATGACCCGAATGTTGTGTTTGAAAGTGTTATGTCTGAGTACAGATGGTTGAAATACGATGATGCCTGCCGTTTGTTCTGGAATTCAAATTACAGACGTATTCTTGCTGAGGCTGAAAGCTTTATTTATAATCTTGGAAGAAAACCCAAAAATTGACCTGATTTTGAAAGTATATTTTGCTGCTTACGGAATACAATAATCCTGCGGGCAAAAATCAATCAAAGGGACGGTTCAAATGACGAAACTGTATAGATTATGTGCCGCATTTGCGGCACTTTTTCTTTTAACATCACTTGCGGTCAAAGGCAGTGATACGGTCACTGTGAGTGAAAACGAAACGCTGAATTATTACTGTAAAAGAAATCGGGAGCATAAAACACCCACGCTTGACCCAAAATTCGGTTTTATGAAAGATTACGGTGGTTGTTACGTTGGACGGGAAGAAGACAAAGTCATATATCTGACGTTTGATGCAGGGTATGAAAACGGCAA
This sequence comes from Eubacteriales bacterium, assembly GCA_045588615.1. GTDB lineage: Bacteria > Bacillota > Clostridia > Oscillospirales > CAG-272 > RGIG7213. The sequence continues at coordinate 6,589 of JAZNEN010000244.1, read as the reverse complement.
TATAGAGCGCATTTTGGATACTTTGAAATCTCACGGTGCGACGGGGGCGTTTTTCGTGCTTGACAATCTTATAAGACGCAACACCGATCTTGTAAAGCGAATGGCAGAGGACGGACATCTTGTGTGCAATCATACCGCACACCACAAGGATATGACGAAAATATCTGAAAAAGCGATGTTTGAAAAGGAGCTGTCGGAGCTTTCATCCTTCTACACCGAAATGACGGGGAAAACAATGGCGATGTATTACAGACCACCCGAGGGGAAATTTTCACTTAGCAATTTGAAATTTGCAAGCGAGCTTGGCTACAAAACTGTTTTTTGGAGCTTTGCATATGCGGATTGGGACAATAATAAACAGCCCGATCCCGAAAAGGCAAAAAAACTCATTCTCGATAATACTCACAACGGTATGGTGGTTTTGCTTCATCCCACGTCAAAAACGAATGCCGATATACTTGACTCTGTTATGACGGAGTGGGAAAAAATGGGCTACCGCTTCGGTACGCTTGATGAGTTATGCGGATAAAGCTTATATGCCTTACGCTTGCGTTAAGCCTGTGTTCTTTTGCTGTATTTCGCGTTTCGGCACTTAATGATGTATACAGATGCGTTTTGACGGAGGACAAAAAGATCGCCTTAACATTTGATGACGGCCCGCATTATAAGTATACTGACAGGATACTTGATATTCTCGAAAGCTACGGTGTCAAGGCGACGTTTTTTGTGATAGGTGCAAATGCAGAAAGATATCCCGAAAAAGTGAAGCGCATAGTGTCAGACGGACACGAAATAGGCAATCACACTTACTCGCACCCGCATTTGAAGAGTATATCGGATGAAGAATTGCAAGCGGAGATAAAAAAAGCATCGGATGTTATCGGCAAGATAACCGATAAAACTCCGATACTGTTCCGCCCGCCTGAAGGGTTTTGCGGAAAAAATATTGCAAATGTGGCAAAAAAATGCGGTTGTTCGGTGATATTATGGTCACACGATACAAGAGATTGGGCACATACACCGTCCGGTGAAATATCAAAAAAAATACTTGACGGTGTAAAAGGCGGCGATATAATTCTGTTTCACGACTTTATAACACCTGATACACCCACGCCCGACGCACTTCAGACGGTGATACCGGTGCTCAAGGAAAGAGGATACGAATTTCTCACAGTATCTGAGCTTATTTCATCGAAATAAACTCACAAAACAGCAGGTTCATTTTAATTTGAACCTGCTGTTTTTCGATATTTGCATTTTATAACATACACCGCACGTAGCTGATGTATTTATTCTTCCGTTTCTTCTTCGTTTTCGCTGTAATACGGATCTATCATTATTTCCTTTATTTTCGGATAAGCCGCATAGACCCCTATATATGCACATGTGGAAAATGTCAAAACAAACGGTAAAACGATTCCCACAGGCAAATAGCCTATAAGGATGAACACATTAAATGCGATAACAAGAAGCATTCCCAAAATGGCAGGGATGTTTCTCTTCAAACCGATAAATGAAAATATAAGTCCGTTTTTGAACATTTTGTATATCGAAAGGTCAAATGTTACGAGCATAAGATAAATATAAACTCGCATTATCAGATATGTGATGCCGATGAAGATACATATCCAGAACATAACGCTGTACATAGATGAAACAGATGAGTTTATTGCAAAAAACTGAAGATCGTAAAATGTAAGCCCGATAATGGCAAGATCGATCATTCCGAGTATAAGTGATTGAAATTTGTTTTGCTTTATCGTCTGCTTGAAGTCGGCAAACATAAACACAGGTTCGCCCTTTTGTATGTTTCTTATAACATAAAACATACCGGTGTTTGCGTATCCCCAAGTGAAAATGACAAGTGCGGCTATGCCGAAAAATATAAGTGTCGGCACGGTCAGACGCACGCTTTGGTCGGTCTGTATACCGTATGCACCAAATAGTGACATTGTCACGGGGTTTATATTTCCGCTGATGATTGCAGAGCGTATGGGTCCAAAAAGCGTACCGGATGCCGCAGGTGCTGAAAGATTTGTAAAGCCTGCAATGGCAAAAAACAGAGAAAACACCGGCAGACACAAAAGGGTAAACATAAGGTTTACGTTAAGAAGCTTTGTTATTGATCTGCCGTAATATTTGAAAAAGTTTTTGAAGGTAGGGTCTTTAACCTCACCTTTTTCAACACCCTTTCCTTCCTTTTGAGTGTCAAATATATTCGGCAGCTTCAGAATTTTTTTTCTTTCCATTTTAAATTTCCTTTAGATAATGTGGTATATTATGCAAGCAGCAAGTGTTGCTGATGCGGAGGTTAAAAGATAACGCAGATAACATGCAAGGTCTTCTTCGAACAGACTGTCAAATTCGCCGTTTGGACTTAAGCTGTGCGAAAAGCTTACCGATACTGCCGAGAAATACAAAAATACAAAGCAGTACAGAGCAAGTGAAAGGGAAGCGGATAAATATCCGACAGCGGACAGCTTATACATATATGTGATAAAAAATCCCGCGAACACACCGAGGAAGGCACACAACAAGCCATTCAATAAAGAGCAGATTGTCGTAAACCCCAAAACGAAAACGAGCGCAAACGGCAAAAAAGATATAAAGTAATTTTTAAGCACCGTTTTAACAGCTTCCGTAAATGTATCGGGCGGTGCCTGAATGTCAAAAACAGGTAAGGCTTCCGTTTGCTTTAAATAAATATACAATAGACACCCAACGGTTATCGACAGAAAAAAGATGACACACAAAAATATAAGCGATGCGGAAAAATAATTGCGCCTGTCCCTTCGCTTGGCGAGAGTGTACAGTGTTCTTGTGGCAATATCGTCACCGCTTTTTGTGTTATGCTTATTGTTTTCTCCGTCGGTAATATATTTCATTTTTGGCACTCCGTTTCTTTATTCTTGATAAAGAATATGAAGTGCTGTATGTGAATATTCCGATTATTTCTTTGAAAGCTCGTCAGCGCGCTTTGTGCATGCAAGCATTGCTTTATGTACTGTTTTTTCAAATTCGGCTTCGTAAAATACTTTCATCGCCTCGGCAGTTGTACCGCCCGGGGAAGTGACATCTTTTATAAGCTGCTCGGGAGATTTTTCGCTGTTCATAAGCAGCTTTGCGGAGCCTATTACAGTTTCGCAGGCTATCCTTCTCATTTCCTTTTCGTCTGTAAATTCAAGACCCTGCATAACAGCACCGTCCATCAAAGCCTTTATGAATAAAAATATGTAGGCGGGAGAGGAGGAAGTCAGGGAGATTATTGCATTCATCTTGTCCTCTTCCAGCTCAAATGCAACACCGAGGGCGGAGAAAAGAGAAAACGCCGTTTTGAAATTTTTCTCGCTTACAAATTCGTTTTTGCAAACAGAACAAACACCTGCTCCGATAAGCATTGGAGTGTTTGGCATTACCCTTACAACTGCGGCACGGGGGAAATAAGACTGAATATATTCACAGCTTATTCCTGCGGCAATTGTTATAAATGTTTTGTTTTTATAATCAATACCGCTTTCGCGAAGCTCACTCAAAAGCTCGTTGAAATTTTGCGGTTTAACTGCAAATACAACAAAATCAGCTTGTTTTACTGCGTCAGTTGCACTTTTCGCTGCATTTAACGTCGGATAATCATCAAGCTGTGAGGGGAATTTATCGAATAGGATTATATCGTCCGATGTGAAATCGGCACTGTTTTTGAGTATTCCGTTGATTATGGCGTGTGCCATATTGCCAACGCCTATAAAAGCAATTTTTTCGTTCATACGTGTCTCCGGATTAATTAAATATATAGTATTATACCACATCAATTCTATAAATCATATGTACACATTTGAAATTTTTTTATTTGATTATTATTTCTTATGAATAATTTGGAGAGAAAACGATAAATAAAAGAAATATCTGTCAAAAAACTTGACTAAATGATGAAAATATGCTATTATAGTGTAGCAAAATAAACGATAGAAAGGAGATCGATAATGTCCGCATTCAGCGAAATGCTTTCAAATGAGATAAGCGAAAGTAATATGTCAGTTATGCGTATATCCGCATGTGCAAACATTTCGCGTTCAATCGTAACTAAAATTGTAAACGGTCAAAAAATCCCCACACTTGATGAGCTTGATGCCATCATGGCTGTTATGCCGCTTTCAAAGGCAAAACGGAATTATTTGATGCAAGAGCTGGACAACGCACGTTTTGGAAGCGCTGCTTGCCGTCAGCTTGATGAAATTATTAAGAAAAACGAACTTTCGCCTCCGCTTACGCATTTTTCGATGCAGCAGCTCAAAATGCCGCAAAATGAAAAATGGAATATAACCCGTAAACAAGACGGAATCAATATGCTTAAAACGCATACAGAAGTTCTTGTATATGTGCTGGAAGCGGTAAAAAGGGAAGTGGACAGCTGTGCTGCCCCGATGTTGTATACCAATATCACGATCGATAACAAAATCCTTCAGGAAAGTATAATCTCGATCCTGGCTGATACTTCAGTTAAAGTCAATTTCAAAATTTGCACACAGATAACAAAAAATGAAGCAAAGGGAAATTTGGGGAATTTTTTGAAAATACTTGACTGCGCCCCGCTTCTCATAGGAGACGGTGATATACTTTACGAATATACCTCCGAAACGGCAGATATCTTGCCTTTTGGATTTTCTGATTATATTCTTTTGTCCGATGAAGTTATATTCATAAATTCCCGCCTTGACAGAGCATTTGCTATAACGGACAAAGAAACTGTGGCCGGTTTTGCGGATATGTGCCAAACACGTATAGACGGAATGAGAAGTCTTGTTCGGCGTTATTCTTCCATATTCGATTTGTTCGATTATATTAAGAAGGTCACAAGCCCTCTTTCTTACGTTTGTTATTTTCAGCATGCGCCGTGTATTGCGCCGTTTATGGAATATGAGCAAATGCAGGATGTTGCCAGAACGGAATTTCCTGAGATCAGCGGGATATTACCTTCTCTTTATACATATTACAGCTCATACAAAACCAGACTTAAGAAGGGTGCTTTTACAAGAAAGGGACTTTATAATTTTGCAAAAACCGGTAAACTTCACGATTTTCCAGCAGAGTATGTAAATCCTGCATCAGCGGAAGCAAGAAAACAGATACTTAGCAAAATGCTTGCCACGGTGAAAAGCGGATGCTCGGATCTGCGTATAATAAACGAGGATTTTGTAGATTTTCCGATAGATACAATGATAGATTATATGAAGGACTGTCATCTTATGTTCAGTATGACACCGTCAAGTGCTGCTGATTTTTCCGGACAGGTAGGTGTTGTAACCAACGAGGCAACATTGCTTGAGGAGGCATCGAACTTTTTTGATATGCTGTTTGAAAGCAGATACCTTTACTCGAGGTCTCGGTCAGAAGAAATTATCACACAGTGCATAAACGAGATAAAATGAGTGTTTTATTTTAAACAAAGCCATAAGGGATCGGCTCAGATGGGAATTTTGAGCCGATCCCTTTTATGATTATTACGGAACATTTTGACGGTGTGGGGTTAGTTGTTTTCTGAAAATTCAAATAAAGATGTTTTTAAAAAATCCACTACATTCATATCAGTGATTTTCCGGGCAAAAATATATTTGCCCGGTTTTGTTTTTTTGATGTCATCTATAGAAAGTTCTTTCGGACCACCGGTAGTGGAAGCGGGCGGCCAGATCATATATCTTAAGCAGTTATTTGCTATTTCGTTTTTATAAGGAGAAAGTTTTGCTAATGTGGAAAAGAATACCTCGTCGGAACACACACTATGATCGAAAAAGCCGATATATTCTTTGTGATCGTTTAAATATTCTTTCATCCATCCCACAAACTCTCCTGTTACAGAAAACCACTGCGAACCACCGAAAAATTCTTTTACCGGCAGTTTTTTTCTTCTGAAAATTTTGGTACGCATTATAAATTCTCTATATAAAATGCGTGCAATTCTGTGAAGTTTATAGCTTGGCCGCTTTACTAAAAATTTAGGATACCAAACGAGATATCTGTCTTGACCGTGCCAAGTCCAGGTGTTTTTCTCATCAAGCGGGCAACACTGTATGTATTGATTTTTATTACCGTTAAAAAAGTCAATAAATTTTTGAGGTGAACAAATCACAAAATCGTTACCGCTTATTAAGTGCACATAATTGTATTTTTCGTGATTCAAAGAATTAAACATTTCAAGCGTAGCTTTATATTGGGAGCTTTGTCCCCAAGAAACATCAAGCCGTTTTGAAAAAAAGACATTATCACGTTTGATTATACTGTCAATGATTGGCGATTTTTTATCAACATGTATAAAGAAATCAAAATGAGATGCAGGTAACGAATCAATTAATGTGTTGATAATTTCGGGCTTATTGTGACATTGTATGCAGATGGCGTGCTTCTGTATTTCTGTACACATATTTTGTCCTCCGATTATTTTTTATACCATTCTTGATATAATAATTATACTTATTTTTTTAGATTATTCAAGATGTTTAGTTTAATAATAGATGAAAAAACAAAATAATGCATCTGATGCGGATTTATTATATTATTCGCTGAAGTTAATTTTATATGATTCGTCTTTTTGCAA
>JAZNEN010000243.1:0-6815 GCA_045588615.1 Eubacteriales bacterium | reverse complement strand
AAATATCTTGACAGATATAACAAGCATCAGGCGAGACGTCACGAGGTGCGCCCCGGATTTACAGGTTATGCTCAGGTAAACGGACGAAATGCTCTCACCTGGGAACAGAAATTCGATTACGATGTCGAATATGTCGATAACATAACCTTTATCGGCGATTGGAAGATAATTTTCAAGACCGTGTTAACGGTGTTCAAGCGCGAAGGAATAAATTCCGCAACCTCCGCAACGATGGAAGAATTCATGGGCACGGAAGCGGAATATACAAAAAATCAGTAGGATCGGATAAAACGCTATGAAAGAATTTTACACAAAAGTTTTGTTTGCAAAGCAAGGAAAAACTCATATTTTTTCCACAGGGCAGGCAGGCTTCATTATCAAAAGCAAAAGCGGTCAGCTTTTGGGGATCGACCTTTACTTAACGGACTGTGTACGTCGTATAGAGGGACACGTCGGTTATCACAGACTTTTGCCTAAAATTTTGCATCCGTCAGAGCTTGAATTTGATGTACTCATTGCAACACATCCGCACAAAGATCATTTCGACGATGATGCAATTCCGCTGATGATCACCGATAAAAGCACATCCCTTTTTGCTTCTGTTGAGTGTGAAAGCGATGTCAAGAGGCTTAATCTCACAAATGAAAATATTACATATGTAACACCGGGCGAAAATCATAAAGTCGGTGATTTTGAGCTTGATTTCATAAACTGCGATCACGGAACAGGCGCACCAGATGCCGTTGGTGTTATTATCACGGTAGATGAAAAAAGAATTATGGTCGTTGGTGATTCTTGTCTTCGTACCGACAGAAAAGACGAATATCTGAAAAAAGGTGCGCTTGACGTTATGATCGCACCTATAAACGGTGCTTACGGCAATTTGAACGAAAGAGAATGTACAACACTTTCGGGCATTCTGAAGCCGAAGCTTACAATTCCCTGCCACTACGGTATGTTTGCATCACAAGGCGGAGATCCGGGAAAATTTTACAGAATAATGTGTGATGAGCAACCTGATCTCAAATTCAAATTAATGTGCCAAGGCGAAGGAATAACCGTATAATATTCCAAACACACAACAGGTAGGAGAAATAGATGTTATGAATAAAGAATTTGAAGGAAAAAAACTACTCATTCTCGGTGGAAACCCGGAAACGACACCTCTTGTCGAAATTGCAAACGGTATGGGCATAAAAACTATAGTGACAAGCGGACGTCACAACGATGCGGCAAAAAAAGCTGCCTGGAGATCATATGACGTGGACGGAATGGATGTCCCGGGGATAATTGCGATTGCGCGCGAAGAAAAGGTTGACGGCGTCCTTGTGGGTGTCGCGGATATATTGGTACCGTCATACTGCAAGGTATGCGATGCGCTGAACCTTCCCTGCTACGCAACACAGCATATTGTCGATGTATTTGCTTTCAAGGATGTATTTAAGGCAACCTGTGAAAGATACGGTGTTCACGGTATTCCCGAATTTTATCTTGATGCCGATATGAAACGTGAAGATCTGGATAAAATAAAGTATCCTGTTATGATAAAACCCGTTGACAACGGCGGCGGAGTCGGTATGACTGTTGCATATAACGAAGAAGAGCTTATTGAAGGTGTAAAAAAAGCATTGGATTCATCAAACAAAAAGCGCTTCATTGTTGAAAAATATATGCTGTGCGACGATATGGGTATGTATTATACCTTCAAGGACGGATATTGCAGTGCTTCCTGCATATACGACAGATACACAACAGACGAACAGCCCGGGCTTTCAAGGGTATGTCTGGGCGGAACTTACCCGTCAAAGCATATCGATGAATATTTTGAGCGTATGCACAGCAACGCAGTGCGTATGTTCAGGGAGATAGGTATCGAAAACGGCGTTCTTATGCTTTCGGGATTTTATGAAGACGGTGAATTTTATGTATACGATACAGGATTCCGTTTACAGGGAGAAGCTCCTCATTTGCTGATGAAAGCTATCCACGGATTTGATCAAAGAGAAATGCTTATAAGATTTGCCCTTACGGGCTCCGAGGGCGATATTGATCTTAAGACTGCAGATGATTCGCTTCTCCGCGGAAAATGGGCATCCACCCTTTGGATATTGCTAAAGGAAGGTAATATAGACAGAATTGAAGGAATGGACAGCATCACATCCGATGAAAGAGTTGTTGCGAATATTCAGCGCTTATACAAGGGTGATGCCGTGCAAAATAACTGGATAGGCACCGAAAAGCAAGTACTCACACGTATGTATATCGTATGTGACACTAAAGAAGAATTGGCATCCTGTTTGAAAGAATATCAGTCAAAGATCAAAGTTTATGACGAAAACGGAAACAACCTTGTATTAGACGGATTTAATGTTGATAAAGCATTACAGTTGAATTAAGGTGCAAATATGGGATTACAAAGATTAAAGGATAAAGTTATCGTAATTTCAGGTGGAACAAAAGGTGTCGGTAAGGCAATGGCTGAGGTTTGCGGCAAAGAGGGCGCAAAGGTCGTTATCGGCGGCAGAGACGAAAAGACTGCCAAGGAAGCGTTGAGAAGCATAAAAATATACGGTTCTGACGGAATTTTCGTACACACTGATCTTAAAGATGTGAACAACTGCAAAAATCTCTTTGACAAAGCGTATGAAGCATACGGAAGAATTGACGGATTTTTCAACTATGCGGGTGTAACACCGATAAGTCCGCTTGATACTTGTGACGAAGAAACATTCGACCTTATAATGGATGTCAATTTCAAGGCGTGCTTTTTCTGCTGTCAGCAAGCGATAAAATATATGCGCAAAAGCGGCGGCGGCAGTATTGTTCTCACAGGTTCAGCGCACGCTTGGGGCGGTCAGAAGGACAGGGCGGCATATGCTTGTTCAAAGGGCGTGCTTCGCGTATTGAACGACCATATAGCACATCAGTACGCAAATGAAAATATACGGTGCAATTATCTTGTACTCGGCTGGACACCTACAGAAGGCGAAGTAGAACTGCGTAAGCAACATGGAGAAAACGAGTCGGAGCTGCGAAAAAGGGCTGCTGAAATACTTCCTATGGGACGTATGTGCGAGAGAAATGACTATGTTGAAGCAATAATTTATATGCTTAGCGATGCAAGTGCTATGATGACAGGAAGCACCTTCAGAATAACAGCAGGCGAATATATCTGATAAAAAACAAAATTCGAGGAATTTTAATATGAATACAATTAAGATAAATAAGAGTAATGGCAGTGCCCTTATGGTAGCGCACAGAGGTGTAAGCGGACTTGAAAAGGAAAACACATTGCCTGCATTCGTTGCGGCGGGAAACAGATCTTATTTCGGGATTGAAACTGACGTACACAGGACTGCTGACGGAAAGTATGTCGTAATTCACGATGATGCAACGGGCCGTGTGGCACAGGACAATATCGTTATTGAAAATTCAACATACGACCTTATAAAAAGCGTAAAGCTTTATGACATTGACGGTAAAACTCTACGAACAGATTTACGTATTCCCCTGCTTTGCGAGTACATAAGAATATGTAAAAAGTATGAAAAGACGGCTGTTCTTGAGCTTAAAACGATATTCACAAAAGAACAGGTTGCGGAAATTATCGATATCATAAAAGAGGAAGACTATCTTGACGGGGTTATATTCATTTCGTTCCACATTCAGGATCTCATTTTCCTGCGTGAGCTTTGTCCCGATCAGCCTGCACAGTTTTTGACAGGTGATATAAACGATCTCACCATAGGTTGGATGAAGGATTATCATCTTGACCTTGATGCACACTTCCCTTCTATCACGGAAGAAAACCTCAAAATGCTCCATGACCTCGGAATAAAAGTCAATGTGTGGACGGTTGACGACCCTGCGACGGCTGAAAAGCTCATTTCCTGGGGTGTTGACTACATTACGACAAATATACTTGAATAAAAGTTCAGCAACAAAGACGGCGGTTGATTTCCGCCGTCTTTGTTTTCGCATCCGCATAAATGAGCAAGCGGATAACAAACGGGATGTCGAGGCGCCATCCCCTACGGCATCACTACGAATAAAGTAACATATAAACACAAGTCTGAGATTTAACAAAATTTACAACATATATATTGAAATTTTTGGTGCATGGCAGTACGATTATGATAAAAATACGCAAGTATATTTAAGGAGAACAGAAAAATGAAGTTCAGACGTTTTATTTCAGTTTTAACAGTTGCTTCCCTTTTGCTTTCGTCAGTACATATGACAGCGAAGACCGATGATGTGCAAGACTATAAAACACAAGTCGAATATACCGCCGAAACTGCAGAAATAAATACACAAAAAGAAGATACGAAAAATGTATCAAGTGCGATACCGACTGTATCAAATGCAACAGGTGACATTGTGGCATCGGGAACATGCGGAGCTAACCTCACATGGGAGCTTTTCAGCGACGGTACACTTAAAATAAGCGGTACAGGAAGTATGACAAATTATTCATATTCATCATCTGCCCCATGGTATTCAAACCGTTCAAGTATTAAAAAAGTTATAATTGAAAGCGGTGTAACAAGTATAGGCGATAATGCATTTTCCGATTGTATATCGCTGGAGAATGTAAAATTAGGTTTAGATATTGCAAATATTGGTAGTGGTGCATTTTCGTTTTGCGAAAAACTCACAACGATAAGTATACCTCACAATGTAACAGAAATAGAAACATTTACATTCAATTTTTGTTCAAGCCTTAAAAGTATATCCATTCCAGTAAGTGTTAATTATATAGGAGATTATGCCTTTGAAGGCTGTTCGAAACTCGATATATATTATAGCGGTCAAGAAAATGAATGGAAAGAAATTTCAGTCGGAATGTTAAATCATTCCATATTAAATTCCACAATATATTTTAATCATTATTCTCATATTTATGGAGAATGGAGACGAAACGATGGAGGCACATATGAGCGAAATTGTTCGGTGTGTGGAAATAAAGAAATCAGTTTTTTATCACCCAAAATAGCTTCTGGAACTTGTGGTGGAAAACTAACTTGGCAACTCGACATCAATGGTGTGCTTGAAATAAGTGGAACAGGAAATATGACAGAGTATGAAATATTTTCTTCTTCTATCATTCCGTGGATAAATAATAAAACAAAAATAAAAGCTGTTATTCTTAACGACGGCGTTGAAAGCATCAGCGGATATGCATTTGAAGGATGTTCCAATCTTACTTTGGTTAAAATCCCAAGTAGTGTTAGTAATATTGGGATGTACGCATTTAAAAATTGTTCGAAACTTTCAGATGTATATATTACTGATATTGAAAAGTGGTGCGGTATAAGTTTTGATAGTGATGATTCCAATCCGCTTTGTAACGGCGCAAACCTGTATCTTAACGGTGAGCTTGTAAAAGACCTTACAATTCCCGACGGGGTAACAGAAATAAAACGCTGTGCTTTTTATAATTGTTCAAACCTCACATCGGTGACAATACCCGACAGTGTTACAAGTATAGGCTATTGTGCATTTGCGGATTGTTCAAGCCTTGTTAAGGTATATATCACAGACATTGCAAAATGGTGCGGTATAAGTTTTGATAGTGATGATTCCAACCCGCTTTGTAACGGTGCAAACCTGTATCTTAACGGTGAGCTTGTAAAAGACCTTACAATACCAAACGAAATAACAACCATAAACCCCTGTGCATTTGAGGGGTGTTTAAGCATAACATCTATAATAATTCCCGATGGTGTAACAGAAATAGGTTGGAATGCATTTATGGGGTGCTCTAAATTATTATCCATTACTATTCCAGATACTGTTACACTCATAGGCGAAAACGCATTTAGTGGTTGTTCTAGCCTTGTTTCTATTTCCATTCCTAAAAATATTACGTGCTTATATAGCGGTACATTCAACGGTTGCTCGAGCTTTATATCGGTTATGATTCCCAGCGGTGTCGAAATCATTGGTAATGATGCATTTTCCGGGTGTTCAAATCTGTCATCTGTTACAATACCAAAAAGTGTTACATATATAGAGTACTATGCATTTGGTAATTGCCCCGACATAACGTCTGTATATATAACGAATCTTGAAAGCTGGTGCAATATTTCATTCAGCGGAAGTTATTCAAATCCGCTTTATCCAAGCAATAACAGTAAGCTTTATTTAAACGGTGAGGTAGTAACACATCTTGATATCCCATCGGGTGTCAACACGATAAAAGACTACGCTTTTTACGGTGCGGAATGTATAACCTCAGTTGTTATACCAGAGGGTGTTGAAGTTATTGGTTCTTCTGCATTTTACGGCTGTAACAACATTGAAACGGTGACGATCCCGCAAAGTACGGTCAAAATATTTGATAATGCTTTTTATAATTGTTCCTCACTTAAAAAGGTTTATTATGCGGGAAGTGCGGATGATTGGGCTGAAATTATTATAGATAGCGGTAACGATTACCTTAAAAATGCAGAGATAATTTACGGTGTAAATATCGAGGGCGGTGAAGATGAGGAAGAAACAGTATCATATATCGCCGTTGGAAATCTCGGTACTGCGGAATGGGCGTTACTTGAAAACGGCACGGTCATCATCAACGGAACAGGTGTACCGAGCGTTAACGAGCTTCCCTTTTACAAATACCGTGACACGATAACCGCAGTTAAGATTTCAGAAGGAATCACGGCAATACCTGAGGATATGTTCTATAAATGCAGTAACATCACAAGCGTTATTATCCCTGCAAGCGTTACAAAGATCGGTGACTCCGCCTTCTGGCGCTGTGATGCAATAACCGATGTATACTATTGCGGTACGGAAGCACAGTGGGCAAA
>JAZNEN010000242.1:0-1585 GCA_045588615.1 Eubacteriales bacterium | reverse complement strand
GAGTTGGGCAAAAAAATAAAAGGCGAGGAAGAATTTGAGGGCAGAGGGGTAAGCCGATGCGCCGTCTGTGACGGATTTTTCTTCAAAGGCAAAAATGTCGCTGTTATCGGTGACGGTGAGTTTGCACACCACGAGGCAGATGTGCTGTCGGGGGTATGCGGAGAAGTCACGCTTTTGTCAAACGGTAAGGATATAACAAGTGATAAATACAAGGTCATAACCGATAAAATATCATATATAACAGGTGATGAAACCGTTAACGGTGTTGTATTTGAAAACGGAAACAAAATGCCTTTTGACGGCGTGTTTATCGCAAACGGTGTGCCGAGCGCATCCGACTTTGCAGTGCGCATTGGTATTGCGGAAAATAAAGGTGTAATAGTTACAGATGAAAATATGAAAACATCAATTCCCGGTATATTTGCCGCAGGTGACTGCACATCTTCCCCAAAGCAAATCGCAACAGCCGTATATACGGGAATGAAAGCATCATTTTCCGTCATCGAATATCTGAAAGGTAAAAATAACCGTGAATGAGATAAAGACAGGTAAGTACAGACACTTTAAAGGAAATGAGTATGAGGTGATAGGAACAGCCCGACATTCCGAAACGCTTGAAGAAATGGTCGTATACAAAGCGCTTTACGGTGACGGCGGTATTTGGGTTCGCCCTGTCTCTATGTGGTCTGAAACCGTCATAAAAGACGGTGTTGAATATAAGAGATTTACGTATATAGGTGAGTAATGGTTTATTTGAAGTCATTTAAACTGCCGAGCGAAAAGGATGAGGACGGTGTTATTTTAAGTGTCGGAACGCATCAGCTCAATATGAGCTGTTATACGGATACACCTTACCCGTTCAAGCTTTTCCCAAAAAAGCAATTTGAGAAAATTGAATTTGAGCCTGTGACGATGTTCTGCGGCAGTAACGGTTCAGGTAAATCAACGCTTCTCAATATTATATGCGAAAAGCTGAGGCTGGAGCGCACATCACTTTTTAACGATGCACCGCTTTTTAAGACATACACAGATATGTGCAAATATTCAGCTGCGGATATTCCCGACGGAAGCAAGTATATTTCAAGTGATGATGTGTTTGATTTTATGCTTGATATACGTGCTATAAACAAAGGCGTTGACAGACGTCGGGAAGAGCTGTTTTATGAGTATTACATCACCCGTAAAACCCCGCTTGAAAATCTTACATCCATTGATGATTACGAGGAATTCAAGCGTGTAATGAATGCAAAGCGTGAAACAAAAAACTCATACGTCACAGCAAGACTTGCCAAGAAAGATTTATATACAGCATCAAACGGAGAAAGTGCATTTTCGTATTTTACAAAGGAAATAAAGGAAAATGCACTGTACTTACTTGATGAGCCTGAAAACAGCCTCAGTCCCGAAAGAAGGCTGGAGCTGGCAAAATTCATCGAGGATTCCGCACGGTTTTATAACTGTCAGTTTATAATCTCCACACACTGCCCGTTTTTAATGGCTGTGAAGGGTGCAAAAATTTACGATATGGACAGTTATCCTATAGGAACAAAACGCTGGAGTGAGTTTGAAAACGTAAAAATCTACC
>JAZNEN010000241.1:0-4199 GCA_045588615.1 Eubacteriales bacterium | reverse complement strand
GGATATAGCGGTTATTTCCTTTTCACACCCGATATTGAGTTTGAGTCCTTTACCTGCACAATAAATACCGCGGAAACTGGCGGACCTTTCCACGCAAAGGACGTTGTGCTCAAGTTCCACGGACTTGAAGAACAAATGGATTATAATCTTGACAGCGAAAAGTTCGATGCAGGCGACCACGAGAAATATCCCACACTGGAAGTGCGATTTTCCGCCGCATACAAAGGAAAAGCCGAAAGCTTAAAGGCTTGTATTCTGTGGGTAATGATAAACGAAAAGGACGAAATAGTCGATATATTCGGCAGATGTCCTATGCTTACAACAAACGGCAGAGAAAACCACCAGAACCTCCCTTTGTTCCAGTCTACGGACGGACCCCTTGTATGGCCCGAGGAATGGCAGGGAGATATAAAGGCTGTTCCCGTTTTGATGCTTATCACCGACAGCCAGAGCGAGGTGGATGCCTGGTGTGCAAAATACGCCTCTTGATTGACAAAACACAGGTTTTAAGATATTATTAAACCGAAAGGGCGGTGTGAAAAATGGCGCGTATTCTGATAGTCGAAGACGAAATACTTATAAACCAGCTTATACACGATGGGCTTACCTCTGCAGGACACGGATGTGAATCTGCACTTGACGGGGCGCAGGCGCTTGAATTGCTGGGAAACAAAAAATATGATCTTATAATACTTGACGTTATGCTGCCCAAAATGTCAGGCTTTGAAGTGATAAGGCATATCAATGACACTCCCGTTATATTCGTTACTGCGAAAAACCGTCTTGATGACAGACTGATAGGTCTTGATCTGGGCGCAGATGATTATATAGTAAAGCCCTTTGAAATGCCGGAGCTGCTTGCCCGTATACGCGCGGTACTGCGCAGGACAAAAAAGAGCGAAAAGTTCGTTATTAATGATCTCACCGTTGATTTTGAATCCAAGAAGGTATATAAAAACGGAAAAGAAATAAAGCTCACCGCCAAGGAATTCGGCGTGCTGGATATGTTTATAACCAACAAAAACTGTCTGCTTACGAGAGATCAGATATTGGACGCCGTGTGGGAATACAATTTCGACGGGGAATCCAACCACGTTATAGACGTATACGTACAGCAACTGCGGAAAAAGCTGGAATTGAAGGACAAAATTAAAACCGTTTTCGGTGTAGGATACAGGTTTGAGGTATGAAGCGCAAAAGATTCTTTGAAAGATCATATTTTATAACCCTTGTGCTGTTTTTGGCGTTTTTCAATATAGGTATACTTGCGCTCGCCACCTATACTCACGCAAACAGCGTGGAGGCAGCAAAGCAGGTGTGTATATCCGAGCAATTTGCCATTATAGAAGCTTTTGAAAGAGATTATTCCGACGGAGGCGAAACGGACGGATATTTCCTTATGCTTTCTTACGGCACTCATTACGAGGACAAGGGAATTCTTTTGCGTTTTTCAAACGAAAAGAAAACGGCATATTCCAATATACCCGATACTTACCCTATCCCCGAAAAAGGACAAATGATTATCCAAAACACAGACGGAAAAAAGCATATTTTTATAAGCGATACCGTCTGCGGCGGAAAATACGTTTTGACTTACGCAAAGGATATAAGCTATCTGGACGAACAGCTTAAAAGTCTTGCTATAGTATTCGGCGGTGTTTCTGTGCTGGCATCGGTAATACTTGCTTTTTGTCTGTACTTTGTGCAGAGAAAGCTGTATGCACCTCTTAAAAAGCTGCAGGACGCAACCAACGCCGTATCCCGCGGGGATTTTACCGTGCAGGCAGACGAAACGGGCAACGATGAATTTGCATCACTCGCCGGCGATTTTAACAGTATGACAAACAGAATTAACGAGCAGATGAGCAAGCTTAAAAACGTTGCCGAGGAAAAACAGCGTATGCTGGATAATCTGGGACACGAGATGCGCACTCCCCTCACCTCCATATACGGCTATGCGGAATATGCCTTCCGCAATAAGCTGGACGAAGAAAAGCATTTACAAACAATGCTTAACATTATGGACGAATCCAAGCGGTTAAAGCGTGTGGGAGATATACTTTTGGAGGGGGCGTACCTGCGTGAAAACAAGATTGAAAAAAACGTTTTTTCTGCGGCAAAGCTGCTTGAACATATACATCGCATTTTTATTATGCGTGCGGCGGACAAAGGGGTTAAAATCACTTACAGATGCGAAGACATTTACGTTACGGCAGATAAGTCGCTTATAGAGATACTTGTATCCAATCTTACGGAAAACGCACTTCGTGCCTGCAAAGAGGGCGGAGAAATAGAATTGGGCGCAGGTATTGTTGACGGGGCAAAAATCATTTACGTAAAAGATAACGGAATCGGTATGACCGAAGAACAGCTTACCCGCATAACCGAACCTTTTTACCGCACAGATAAAGCCCGAAGCCGTCGTGACGGCGGAACGGGCCTGGGACTTGCTTTGTGCAAAACCATTGCCGATTCCCACGAAGCGGAATTATACTTTAAATCCGCTTTGGGAGAAGGCACTACCGCGTATCTGCGGTTTGCAGACAAAGGAGAAAGTGAAAAATGAACCGAACTACCAATATAATTTTAAAAACTGCATCTCTTATACTTGTATTTGTGCTTGCCCTTTCCTCTTGCGTGGTTATGCTTTCCTTTGCAGAGGAAGGAGGTGTGGAACCTATTGACAGGTTTTCCGCACCGGATATAAATAATGCGGGTGCACCCGCTTCAAGAGAAAGCCTTGAAAAGAAATTTGCCAAATACAATACAGAAACTACGGAAAACGGAAAGAAAACTATTACCATATACGATACCGAAACCATAAATGACATTTTACTCAGAAAAAGCCTGGGAGCATGGCTTTATCTCACCACGGAGGAAATGCTGTATATTATCGAAAACACGGTTGAAATGTTTAAAACATACGATATTATCCGTGTTTATGATAAGGACGGGAATCTCCTCTCATATTACGGGCTTTCTTTCTATTCTTCCGAAGAATACCTCGACTGCTTTGGAGGGCTTGATTTCGGCATCAACGATATTTCCTTTGATATGAAGACGGATATATTCAACGCCGTGTTTGCACGCGCCGAGGTTCTGAACAGCGCGGTATACGAAGCCTACCGCAACGGTACCGGCGGACGTGCAACGGCAATGATAACCGATATGAAGTACGCCCCCAACAGTGATGAAGCGCACGTGCTCAGCTTCGGTCTTAACCCTTGGTCAAAGGACAAAACCGATGAAAACGGTAACCCCGTCTCTTCAAACAAGCATTACGGCGTGTGGATATTTGATAAATCGCTTATATGGTTCAGCGGCGATTCCGCAGAGGTAGATTTGGGATTCAACCCTCTGGATATGGAAGCGTTGTATCCTGCAAAATTTAATTTTGATACCATAGGTAAAGTTAAATACGACCAAAACGGCAAGGTGATCGTGGCGGAAGTATATGATTCCGAAAGCAGACAGATGATAGCCCGTGTCCGATTTGACGAAATAAACGATCCGGAGATAATCGAAAAAGCGGAAAAGCTGCAGGAGCAGGTATTCGGGCAGATGGAAAGCACGGATAATCGCTTTGAAAAGAGCGATTATTATATCGTACTGCATCTCAACGGCTTTGAATCCGATACAACAGTTATGCATCACCGATACGCTTATTTTGCAGACGGAGATCTTACAAAATACGACTTATACGAGGACGGTCTGTTTATGGATTACACCACCGTATATTCAGACGGAAGCGTGTTTGCATCCTATATGAACGAAATAATAAAAGACCGCTTGGAAAAATAAATATATAACCAACAAATTCCCGTTTTGAAAAAAGCGGGAATTTTTTATAAAAAAATATATAAAATTTGATGTTTTCTTGAGAATTGCCCTTTATGATACTTTTGTAAAATCAAAAAGGAGAAGTGAATATACTTATGAAAACATTAAAAATAACACTGCACGGATTTATGATAACACTGCTTTGCGTTCTTTTGCTTTGCAGCTGCGATTCCGGTTACAAGCCTATAGAGGGCGTTATTTCGGATTACGACGATGAATCAAAGATACAAGTGGATATTGATGACAAAGAAACGAGCAAAACATCGGATAATTCCGCAGAACAAACGACGGGTGAATTTTCAATAAAAGCAAAGAAATATGCTTTTGAAGGAAACGACCTAAGTCGGAGGCCAAGCGGT
>JAZNEN010000240.1:0-1822 GCA_045588615.1 Eubacteriales bacterium | reverse complement strand
GTAAAAGACAAATTAACGCCGACAGAAAATCTGCCGGCGTTCGTTTTATTCTGTTCGATAAATAAGAATTAAAAATACAACCTCTCTAAAAACCCTTGATATTGCTGGGTTTTTCGGTGGTTTTCAACTCAACTGTTATGTATTTTCCCTTGTTTTCGCCCTTATGAGCGAAGACAAGGGAACCTTTTTATATTCAACCGCTGCTTACCTTATCGAGCAGTCGTGCGGTAGTGGCCTTTGCCTCCCTGGTTGAATGCGCATAAATTGACATCGTGGTATTAGCATCGGCATGGCCTAAGAGCTCCTGCACGTCCTTGATCGCCGCTCCGTTTGAGATCAGATTGGTCGTGAACGTGTGGCGCAGTTGGTGGAAATGAAACCCTTCGAGACCTTCCAGCTTTTTGCTTGCTCGTTTGCACATAATGCCGACAGTGCTTACACTTTCGTATGCACCGTCCGGTCTGAGACATACAAAGGACAACTCCTTGTAGTCCTCAGGAACCTTGTCGGATCTCGGTAAACTGTAAACCTCGTAATAGTTGCGACCTTTATCTTTGACGGTTTTGTAATAGTTAAGATTGTAAAGCGTGCCGTATTGCAGACGGTTTTTGTGCTGTTCCATTTTCGCCGTTTTCAAGATCGCTGCCAAGGTGTCACAGAAGTCCACTGTACGGACTTTGCTTCGCTTGGTCGTTCCTATCTCGGTCTTGTGCCTTGTACCGTTGTAACGCATACTGCGGCGTACCGTAAGGTACTGCTCGTCAAGATTGATGTCTTGCCAAGTCAGGCCACAGACCTCGCCAATACGAAGCCCTGTGTAGTATGCGATCTGCACCGGCAACAGTGCGGGGTTTTCCTTGCCTTTCAGCCAATCGGTCAGCTTAGTGTATTGCTCGTAAGTAAGGGTGGGTGTAGAAACGGCATTGGACTCGTCCTCAGAAAAGATATCCACATCATCCTTTTGTCCCCGCAGTTTTACGTACTGCATCGGATTAAAGGTGATGAACCGTTTGGGAAACACCGCAAACCGAAACGCACCTTGCAGTACCGCCGAAAATTGGAGCATATATCCCTTGCTCATGGGTGGGGATTTTGTTCCATCGTGGGCTGTACCGCCGTAGCTCATAAAGTCAATGAACGATTGCAGATGATCGGATGTGACGGTTTTCAGCTTGCGCTTACCGAGGGGATGCTTCTTGATACGCCCTACCGCTGCTGTGTACGCCATCACTGTGCCGTTGCTTAAACTGCTTGACTTCAGATCTTCTTCGATCCACATATCCAGCATTTCGCCTACGGTGATATGATCTGCCTTGCCTACGAATTTCTTTGCTTCGTAGTCTTCCATTGCTTTACGGATCAGAGCTTCAGTTTCGCTCTTGCTTTCCGTACCTGCGAACTCTCGCTGTACCTGTCTGCCGCTTTCATCTTCTATGTAAAAGCGGTAGTACCACTTCTTGCCTTTTTTTCTTACAGAACCTTTTGCCATATAAAACTTCTTTCCTTTGGCAAACGGAACTGTTGCAATTGTGTACTTATATTATACCATTTTTCGGGCTAAATTTCAACAGTTCCGGTCCCTTTTTCACCGTTATTTCACAGTTTTTGAGCCATTATCTTACGGCTTTTACACTGTCAATATCTCTCAGATCTACGCCTTCGTTGAGCTTCAAAAAATCGTTCAAAGCATCAATTCTGATAAGATGCTTGCGGCCAACGTAAAGGATCGGGAGCTTTTGGGCTTTCACGAGATCCCGCATCGTATTTCTTCCGATGCCGGTATATTCAGCGGCCTCTTCGACCTTTAATGCGATTTTAACTG
>JAZNEN010000239.1:0-3000 GCA_045588615.1 Eubacteriales bacterium | reverse complement strand
ATTTCATTCGGGTCGTCCGGTACGCTTTGCGAACTGATTTGCGCCGACAAACGGGTCGTCCAGTTCGCTTTACGAACTGATTGGTGCCGACAAACGGGTCGTCCAGTTCGCTTTGCGAACTGATTGGTGCCGACAAAATGGGTCGTCGAGGGCGCCGACCCCTACTTTATTTTGTCCCAATATGCTTTTGCGGCTTGCTCTGTTTTGTTTGAACCGTATTCGTAATACGTTTTGTTTTTGATGTCATCCGGCAGGTACTGCTGTTTTACATAATCGTTTTCATATGCGTGAGGGTATTTATAGCCTATACCGTGGCCAAGCGTTTCAGCACCTTGATAATGACTGTCAAGCAGGTGATCGGGGATGTTTTTGCCGAGTCCCTGCGCAATATCTTCAGCCGCCCTTTCATATGCTTCAAGTGCCGTGACTGATTTCGGAGCTGTGGCAAGCATCACAGTGCAGTTTGCAAGCGGAATTCTCGCCTCGGGTATACCGAGCGACAGCGCCTGCTGACAGCAAGCGTAAGTTATAGCAGCTGCCATCGGGTATGCCGCGCCTATATCCTCAGAGGCAATTACGGAAAGGCGGCGCACGACGCTCAAAAGCTCACCTGCGCCGAGAAGCTTTGCAAGATAAAACACAGATGCATCGGGATCTGACCCTCTTATCGACTTTTGAAGTGCGGAAAGCAGGTCATAATGGCTGTCGCCGTCCTTTGCAAAAGCGCCCTGCCCGCGCATGGCATCGGGAATGAATTTATCCGCAAGCTCGCGCGTTATCTCGTTTTCGGAGGCATACCAGATATGCTCAAGCATACCGATAGACCGTCTTACATCTCCGCCGCAAACAGAGGCGATGTATTCAAGAATATCTGTATTACACACAATGCTTTTGTTGCTTTCGCTGTTCAGAAGCGCAAGTGCCTTTTCAAGGCGTACAGCACACATTTTCGGTGTTACGGGCTTGAATTCAAACACGGCGCTTCGGGAAATAACGGCGCTGTAAACCGAGAAAAACGGATTTTCAGCCGTTGATGCAATAAGCGTTATTCGTCCGTCCTCGATATACTCCAGAAGCGACTGCTGTTGCTTTTTGTTGAAGTACTGTATCTCGTCAAGGTACAAAAGTATTCCGCCCTCGCCTATTGCAGAGCCTGTCTGCTCAGCGATGCTTTTTACATCTGCCAGCGATGCCGTTGTGGCGTTCAGCTTGTACATCGTCATATTCGATTTTTTTGCAATTATGTTTGCGCTTGTCGTTTTGCCCGTTCCGGGCGGACCGTAGAATATCATATTTGTAAGATATCCCGACTCCGTCATTTTGCGCAGTGAGCCGTTTTTTCCGAACAAATGCTCCTGCCCGACTATGTCATCAAATTCTTCCGGTCTCATTCTGTCAGCCAAAGGACGTATTATCATATTTTTCTCCGAAATTTATTTATACACATCATAACACCGTCACCGGTACATTCGAAGCACCTGCCTTCTCCAGTGGGAGAAGGTGGCACGCAACAAGTTGCGTGACGGATGAGGTGTTTGAAATCAATTCATTATAATATTATACACCCACCGCACCGAATCGTCAAGTAAAGGGGTGAATTTTAATAATTAATTTGTTGACACGGTGTTTTTTGTATGGTAGAATCGTTTTAACTAATATAAACGGAGAATAATATGAAAAAGATACTCTTTACTTTGCTTGCCGTTTCCCTGATACTTTCATCATGCTTCGGTGAAAAGACGGACGGAACAAACGCAGATGCGAAAAATGATACAGCAGTTAACAGCAGCTGCTTTCATGCAGATGAAGACGACAACGGAAAATGCGACAAATGCACAGGTTCCGTTTTGGCAACGCTTGATTTTTATGCAATAAATGACCTTCACGGAAAATTTGCCGACACATCTGCAAATGAGGGTGTTGATGAGCTCACGACGTATCTGAAAAACTGCACATCGACGGATGATCATTCGGTTATTCTTTCATCGGGTGATATGTGGCAGGGAACATCAGAGTCGAATCTTACAAAGGGTAAGCTTATCACAGATTGGATGAATGAAATAGGTGTTTCATCAATGACACTCGGTAATCATGAATTCGACTGGGGAAGCGAGTTTATAAAGGAAAATAAAGAAATTGCGGAATTTCCGTTTCTTGCAATAAATGTGTTCGACAGTGCAACAAATAGGCGTGCAGATTTTTGTTCTCCGTCGGTAACGGTACAAAAGGGTAATGTTACCGTAGGCATAATCGGTGCTATAGGCGACTGTTATTCGTCTATTTCACCCGACAAGACAGAGGATGTGTATTTCAAAACGGGAAGTGAGCTGACTGAGCTTGTAAAGACGGAATCCATAAAGCTCCGTGCAGAGGGCGCAGACATAATAGTTTATTCTTTACACGACGGCTACGGCAGAAGCAAAAGCGGTGTTTCATCCGTTTCGGGAAATGAGATCGCATCGTATTATGACATAAGCCTTTCACGTGACGGCTATGTTGACCTTGTATTTGAAGGTCACACGCACAGAAGTTATGTGCTTAAAGATCCTTACGATGTGTATCATTTACAGAACGGCGGTGACAATGAAGGCATTTCACACGTTGAGGTAAAAGTCAATTTTGCAAATTCAAACGTAAAAACAGACACGGCGGAATTTATTTCGATAGACAAATACGATTCTTTGCAGGATGATCCCATAGTTTCTGAGCTTCTCGGAAAATATGAAGACGATATAGCGCAGGGCAGTCTTTCAATAGGAAATAATAAGTATAAAAGAAGCGGAGACGAGATGCGCCGTCTCGTTGCGGAGCTTTACTACAAAAAAGGCGTTGACAGGTGGGGCAGCCGTTACGATATAGTCCTTGGCGGCGGATTTGTTTCTATAAGAAGTCCCGGATATCTTGCAAAAGGCGAGATAACATATTCGATGGTTCAGACGCTTTTCCCGTTTGACAATCCGCTTGTCCTGTGCACCGTAAAGGGCTCAGACCTTCTTAAAA
>JAZNEN010000238.1:0-4992 GCA_045588615.1 Eubacteriales bacterium | reverse complement strand
GTAAAGCAGTTCCTGCTGTTGTATCACTGTTCGGAACTGTAAGAACTTTACCGTTTGAATTGTTTACGATCTTGTAGGAGTTGTTTGACTGACGTTCAAATCTCCAAACCTGCTCGGAGTGCTCACTTGCACCGTAGAGTATTACATTTGTTCCTCCGCTGAGGGATATTTTTTTACCGGTTGCGAAAGCAGGCGATATTCTTGCATTGAAATGCGATCCGATATCCACAGGTGCTGTGTATTCCATATAATTACCTGAGAATGTTGTTATTTTAAACTGTTGCGAAGAAACCCTGCCGGTATATGTTCCGATCTGTATGTTTGTATCATTTTCACTGCTTCCTTTGTAAATGTCAAGCACGCATGCGGATGAGCACTTCGGGACAAGCGTATAACCGCTTGAGTTGCCGATTACGAACCATCTCTGGTTATTTGACGCTGTGTTTGCATCGTATACGCCAACGTTTGCGCCGTCAATTGAACCCGAATAGCTTACATCAAGCGCCTTGCCGTTTTCCTGATTTATAAGCATATAGCTTCCGTCACTTTGCTTTGCGAATCTCCACAGCTGACGTGCTGTTTTTTCGCTTGATTTCATGGCGACATTTGATGAACCGGCAGCAATAACACCGACATTATTATTTGATACCACACCCGTGATACTTGCAATAAAGTTTGTGCCAAGGTCAACAGCTGATTGCTCAACCTGATTTTCTATATGTGTAATGCGTTCAATTTCAAATACTTGCGCGTTTGAGCCGTTTGGCGTATATGCCTGAATGTTTGTGCCGTTTGCAATATTACCTGATTGGATATCTATGACGTATGCACCGAGGACGGATTTTATTGTGTATGTGCCGTCATCATTAACTTCAAGATTCCAGCGCTGAGCGGAGGAATTTGAATCGTTTGCAACGCGTATATTTGTTCCGTTGGAAACACTTGTGCTTTCGACCTCAATGCATTTGCCTGTGTCTTTGTTTTTGATCTCATAGCTTCCGTTTGTTTGCTTTGTAAATGTCCATATCTGCGATGATTTAAGAGCTGTGTTTGACAGCTGAACATTTGTGTCGGCAAATGCAACCGAAAGGGAAGAATCAGCCTTTGTTATTCTTGCATCAAATGAAGTTACAGGTGCGACGTTAACCGCAATATTCTTTGATGTATTGCCGTATTTAAGAGTTACATTTGTATCTGTATCCTTTAAGTATTTGCCGCCCGATGGGTATGCAATATCAAAACCGTCACCGTACGAAAGAACTGTGCCGTCTGTATATGTAATATTTACGTATACTCCCTTGGAAGAAAATCTCTCACCTTCTTCATAGCTTGTTGTTTCCGGACTTCCCATAAATTCAACGGATTTAATACGCGGTGAGCACATCGAAACTAACTTTGACAAATCTTTGCCGTCAATGGTTCCGTCGTTATTCATATCCATACAGCGTGTTTGTGCAGAACTTACATTTGCGCCGATCAATTTTTTGAATCTGACGGCATCCTTTCCGTTTATAAGACCGTCCTCGTTGACGTCACCGCTTATGATTATAGTTGCTTCTTCCTTGGGAATACCGTCAGTAAAAAGCGTTACAGTATCTCCTGTTTTTAATATTTTTGTATTTGTATAAACCTCGCAGTCTCCTTTAAGAAGATTTTTTACGCTTTCAGCGCTTGAATTACAAGGAACACCGCATAAATAAGCTGTATTGTTCGAACGGTAAACGTAAAGCCCTGTGCCTGAAAGCGGGGTTAAAAGATTTTGCTCGTTTGCCGTGGTGAATAAACCTGTTAAAGAAAATACACAGGCAAATGCACACAGTAAGGCTGTGATCCTTTTGGAATTTTTCATAATACCTCCTTGGTTGTATGGTTAAGAAAATATATTTTATTTTATCATAATAGGTATATGTTTGTGTTAATACAGTGTTAATAAACGTTTTTTGTCAATAAGCACTATTGTCGGTGTATAAAGTTGTTAATATTGCACAAGGGTGAATATTTAAATAACAGCAAACATCCCACCATGGGATATTTGCTGTTTAAATGTTTTATTGTTTGATAATTTATCAAAGATTTTTAAGGCTTTGATCGATATCTGCGATTATATCATCAACATTTTCAAGACCGACAGAGAATCTGATAAGTCCCGGATTGATGCCTGCGGCAACGAGTTGTTCGTCAGTGAGCTGTCTGTGTGTTGCGCTCGCCGGATGGAGAACACAAGTGCGTATGTCCGCAACATGTACTTCGTTTGAAGCCAGCTTAAGGCCGTCCATAAATTTGACAGCGGCATTTTTTCCGCCCTTGATAAAGAATGTAACAACTCCTGCGCAGCCGTCGGGGAGGTATTTCTTCGCTCTTTCATACATTACGGGGTCTGCATTTATACCGGGGTATACGACCTTTTCGATCTTATCGCTCTTTGCAAGAAATTCAGCAACCTTTGTTGCATTTTCACAGTAGCGTTTCATTCTTACGTGAAGTGTTTCAAGACCGAGATTGAGCAAAAATGCAGAGTGTGCGGCAGGATAACAGCCAAAGTCTCTCATAAGCTGCATTCTTGCCTTTGTAATAAATGCAGCGGGTGCGGCAAAGTCTGCATATACAACACCGTGGTAAGATTCATCTGGTTCTGTAAATTCGGGGAATTTACCGCATCTCCAATCAAATGTTCCCGCATCAACGATAACGCCGCCGACCTGAAGTGCGTGACCGTCCATATATTTCGTCGTCGAGTGAACAACGATATCTGCGCCGTGTTCAATCGGACGGCAGAGAATAGGGGTGGGGAATGTGTTATCTATTATAAGCGGAACACTGTTTGCGTGCGCAATTCTTGCGAATTTTTCGATATCAAGCACGGTGAGTGCGGGATTTGCAAGTGTTTCACCGAATACAGCCTTTGTGTTCGGTTTAAATGCCTTCATTATTTCTTCCTCTTCAGCCTCGGGATTTACGAATATACATTCAATTCCGAGCTTTTTAAGTGTGTAAGCAAAAAGATTTACAGTTCCGCCGTATATTTCCGATGCGGCAATAAAGCTGTCACCGCTGTGGCAGAGGTTGAGTATTGAGAGAAGGGAAGCTGCCTGGCCTGATGAAGTGCACATAGCACCGACACCGCCCTCAAGTTCCGCTATCTTCTTTTCAACAACTTCAACAGTCGGATTTGAGAAGCGCGAATACATATGCGCTGTTGGCATATCAAAAAGCTCTCCGATATGCTCCGTTGAATCGAATACGTATGTTGTGCTCTGAACTATGGGCATTACGCGGGGACCGCCGTTTTCGGGCTTATACCCTGCGTGCAGACACTTTGTTTCTATTTTCATTTCTATTACCTTTCCTTTCAGAAATAAACTGTTTTTTTCTATGAACACCGACACTCATAACAGCGCCGAGACACATATACAAACTTACTATTGACGAGCCGCCGTAGCTTATAAACGGTAATGTTATACCGATAACGGGCAAAAGTCCGAGACACATGCCGATATTTTCGAGTGTTTGGAATATAAACACAGATGCCACACCTGCGCATATGAACATGCCGTAATTATCTCTGTTTCTGCGTGCGATTATAAGAATACGTATGACCAGCACTGCCATAAGTGTGAAAAATACAAGCGCGCCGATAAAACCGAAATCTTCACATAAAACAGCGAAGATCATATCCGTTTGTCTTGCGGGTAATGTCGATTCGCTTGGGCTTTGCGTTATCGTACCGCTTGCATATCCGCATCCGCTGATACCGCCGTTTGCGATCGCTCTCATACTTTGAAGCACCTGATACCCGTACCCTTCAGGATCCTGCGTGGGATCGAAACCGACAAGTATTCGCATTCGCTGGTATTCGTTAAGCACCTTCCACATTATGGGGGAAGCTATGACCATCAGGCCTGCGGCACCTGCGAAATACCAAATGCTCACTCCTGCACAAAAGCACATAACGGCGAATATCAGGCCGAAGGAAATAAGCGCCCCAAGGTCCATTTCAAGCATTACGCAAACCATAATTATACCGCCGTGAATACATATGGCGGCAAGGCTTTTAAGCTCGTTTATATTTCCTTGCTTTAAAATACCGAGGTGATATCCGAATGTCATAATAAACATTATTTTAACTACTTCGGCAGGCTGAAGGTTGACTCCGACAAACGGAAGTGCTATCCAGCTGTCATTATTACCGAATGAACCGTGAAGCATATTCGGTATATCCTCTGCGATCGGCAGAATCAAAAGGGCACACGACGCAAGAAACATCGGTATGGCCATTTTTTTTAGCAACCCGTCATAGTCGATAAGCGCCATAAATACCATTGCAAAAAGGCCTATGGTTGATGCTAAGATCTGAACCGTGACAAGGTTGTTTGCGCCCATATAGTTAACGGCAGATGAAAGAACGATTATTCCGTAAACGGTGAGGACCACTGCGGGAATAAGTATGTACATATCAAACTGCCTTAATTTATCAAATAAACTTGTTTCGTGTTTCTTCATTTACTGTTTAACTGAAATAACTCTTTGCGATCTCGGCACACGATGCCGCATCAGGTGCGTACGCATCGGCACCTATCTCGTCGGCAAATTTCTGCGACAGGGGTGCACCGCCTACCATAACCTTTACATTATTTCTTATGCCAGCCGCTTTCAAAGCCTCAATAACGGTTTTCATCTCTGTCATCGTTGTAGTGAGAAGGGATGAAAGACAAACGATCTTAGCCCCTGTTCTGTTTACGGCATCAACGATCTTGTCAGCAGAAACATCCACACCGAGGTCCTCGCAGGAAATACCCGCACCCTCTATCATCATCTTGACAAGATTCTTGCCGATGTCGTGCTTGTCTCCCTTGACGGTGCATATTACGGCACGTCCTATCGGCTCAACCCCGCTTGCGGTAAGCTCGGGCTTTAGCAGCTTGACAGCGTTGTCCATTGTTCTTGCTGCCAAGTCGGATCGTAGCCATGTCGTTCTGTGAGCCAACGGGTTGG
>JAZNEN010000237.1:0-2077 GCA_045588615.1 Eubacteriales bacterium | reverse complement strand
GAGGTATCCTACTATATTATGGACAATAACGGCGCCTTTCGCCCCGACTTACCGGATCCCGAGGACGGCACCATCCCTCTGTTTTTTGAGGTGCTTACCGAAGACGGCGTTTCAAAAATAAATCAAATATTTATTTATTCGGAATAAAATAAAAAATTCAAGGCAACAATCTCCGTAAAACATACGGAGGTCGTTGCCTTGACTCTTTTTGACATTATGCCGTCATTATGGCTTGTATCTGCGCTTTTATTTTCTTTGTTTTCGCTGTTTTCCGGCGGTACACTTTCGCTTTGCGCCCTTTCAGCTTCGCTTTTCTCTTTTGCCTTCTCTCTGTTGTCCCTGCCAATATACATTCAATGCTTTTCATTCATCATTATTTGCTTTTCTCTGTTTATTATATCACTTATCACGAGGAAAACAAAACACGTAAAAAAGCACATTTTTTGCGCTGTCAGCGATATAGATACAACGGGAGGCTTTGCCAAACACCACGGGAAAATATTCCCCGTTTACAGCAGAGATGAATATATCCGCTACAGACGCGGTGAGGTATTCGACGGCAAAAAATCAAACGGCGGTTATATACTTTGGGGAAAACACACTTAAATCAACCGAAGGACACTTCTCTGCCAAGCTTTGCAGAGTCATAAATACCCTGCATAATGCGCGCTGTTATTTCCGCTTTGTCGATGTGGGATCTTATATGCTCACCGCTTTGTATACAGTCGATAAAATGATTAATTTCCTGATTGAACATATTTGCTGTATTGTCAAATTCAGGCTTTTCTGTGGTGAGCTTGCCGTTTGTGACAGTAAACAGTTCAAAATCTGCACCGTACTTCAAACGGATACCGCCCTTTGTTCCGATAAAATCTATATATGTTTCGGGAACAAATATATTCTGTGCCCAAGCGCCGTTGAATGTCATTGTAGGACCTTCTGTGCGGATAAAGCCTGTAACAAATTCCTCAACATCGTATGTGCCGTTATAATCCGGGGGGCCTGCCCACATACTTTCAAATACGTAATCACGCATATTTGTTGCAAGCTTGCTGTATGTCTGCGCCGACACCGTTTTCGGTTCCGGGTCATTCGTACAGTACATAACAAGATCGAGATAGTGAACACCCCAGTCGATGAGCACACCGCCACCCGAAACTGACTTTGTGGTAAACATACCTCCAAGGCCCGGTATACAGCGCGGCTGACGGAAAGAAATGTACACGTGATACACCTCACCCAAAATACCGTTTGCTATTATCTCTTTTATTTTGTTTACAGCGTTATTGAAACGGTTTACAACACCGATATTAAGTATTTTGCCCGTTTCCTCTGCTGTTTTCTGCATAAGATGAACTTCATCGATAGTTCTCGCCGCAGGCTTTTCGCAAAGAACATTTTTCCCTGCTCTTAAAAAATCACAGGAGATTATCGGGTGCATATCATTCGGCGTGCAAACTGACACAGCATCAAGTTCGGGATCGTTTAATATTTCTTTATAATCATATACAGCCGTACCTCCGTAAAGTGAAACCTGTTCATCAGCACGTTCGGGAATAATATCACAGAAATATTTAATGTTTACATTGGGATTTGCAAGATAACTCGGTATATGTGCACTTTTGGCAATAGTACCGCAGCCGATAACGGCAACATTTATTTTACTCATAGCTCTGTATCCTTTCGCAAAACTGCTTTCATTCTACACCTTAACGCATTATTTTTCAAGGCTTTTTGCAAAAATATTGTGTTTTTCAAATTATTTTATTTTTTTTCAAAAAAGGTATTGACAAATCGCCAGAGTTGTGGTATCATATCGGTGTTGTCGATGAGACGACAAAAAATTTAAGAGCGTGCTGGTGTGGCTCAATGGCAGAGCAGCTGATTTGTAATCAGCAGGTTGATGGTTCGACTCCGTTCACCAGCTCCAAATAAATTTTATGGGGGAATTCCCGAGCGGCCAAAGGGGGCAGACTGTAAATCTGTTGTCACTGACTTCGCTGGTCCGAATCCAGCTTCCCCCACCAACAAAAAAAGAACATTTGTCTACCAAGACAAATGTTCTTTTTTTGAATGA
>JAZNEN010000236.1:0-6664 GCA_045588615.1 Eubacteriales bacterium | reverse complement strand
CTTGGCCTCCGACTTGTAAACAAAACATCGAGCGATTCGCTTGCAATAACGGTTTCAACACCGTCCTTGACCATACTTACAGTATAATCAAAGCCCGTTGTGGTAATGAGTCCTTCGTTTTGTACAGTGAATGTTATGTTTTGTTTACTTCCGCCTGCAAAACTCAACGGGAGAATTATTTCATCGTTCTTAACACCTACAGAACCCTTGGGAGAGAATTCTATTTCAACAAGCTGATTTTTGCCGTTTTGAACAGCACCGTTTTCATCTATCCAGTGGTCATAGTGATTAGAAACAACGAATATATCGTTTTCTTTAGTCATAACGATATCAAACTCGTCTATTACCTTGCCGTAATCTGTGATCTGAACTGCTTTACCGAAGCCCCAATTTTCGTATACTTCGGTATCATCGATATCCGATGACTCATTTTCATTTGCCAAAACGTCTCTTTGATAGCGAGCACCGAACAGTTCGACTCCGTCTTCGCCCTCCTTGTGGCCGGATGACGTATAGAATATGTATATGTCATCGCCGTTTGTCACAAGGCGGTAATCAGAAATACTTACAACAGATGATTCATCCTGCTGGAGATTTTCGCTCTCGGAGCTTATATCACCGTAATAAAGTTCTTCAAACAATGTACGCTCATAGCTCTCAGCATCGAGTCCAAGCTCATCCGCTGTCTTGCTGTACCATTTCTTATCGCCGCTTTCAGCACTCTGTATATATGCAGAGGATGCGGGGGAAGCGGGATCAAACATAGCTTCAAGCATATCGCTTACATCGAAAAGATTGAACAAGCCGCCGTTTTCAAGCCATGTAAGATATACTGTACCGTCTA
This sequence comes from Eubacteriales bacterium, assembly GCA_045588615.1. Taxonomy (GTDB): domain Bacteria; phylum Bacillota; class Clostridia; order Oscillospirales; family CAG-272; genus RGIG7213. The sequence continues at coordinate 5,820 of JAZNEN010000236.1, read as the reverse complement.
TATCGGTAAGTGAGGGATTGGACTGGCTTACGATATCGTTTGTTATCGGAACGGGAGGATATGCGATATCGGAATCGATATCGGTTATCGTGAGGTAAAGCTCACGGTCATTGTATGTATTCAGATTGCAGTCCTCATCCACCGTATACGCCGCAAGCATATAGTTTTTACCGTGAATTTTTGCTGTTTCGGACTTGTAGTCAAACACAAGCGGGTCTGTAAGACTGGGGTGTCTGATAGTAATAAATTCCGTATGGTCTATTGTTCTTGTGGAAACATCGCATACAACGTATGCCATTGTCGAATATGTTGCTGTAAGGTCAAGAAGTCCTTCTTCAGTCCTTACACCGGTTATATCTCGCTTCATATAGCTGCAGTACAGCTTGTCGTCAACGAGATTAAGCTGAGGTGCAAAGTTGAAAAATTCATCGTCAACAAGTGTAATTTCCTTACTGAACGTGCCGTTTTCATAAATTGCAACGGATATACCCAAGGAGTTGAGCTTATCAAAGTTAGTGTCCTCATCGGTAAACTTTTTATTAGCATCTACCCATGCAACGACCACCTTGCCGTTTTTGTAAAGAACAGCGGGATTTGTATCCATTGTGCTGTCATCGGCTACCATTTCCGGCTTTGACCATATACCGTTTTTGTATACTGTATAGAACAGAGCCATGTTGTTGAGAGAGCTTTCGCCGCCTCTGTTTCCTATAAAGAACAGCATACGGCTTCCGTCTTCAAACAATATGAGCTTCGGACGGGTGCGCTCTGCCGCATCGTCGAGAAGTACACTTCTGTTCACTTCATCCGGTGTTGCCTTTATGAGTCCGTTATATCCGAAATCGGACATATCGGATGTACCGACATAATAACTGTGAAGTGAATTTTGCGTATTTGGTGACGTTCTCAACGCCTTGACAGTTTTGGTATCTACCTTAATGTTGTCGCCGAGGAATGAAACACTTGTTTTGTTTTCATAAGCGCCGAAGCCGTATTTGAAATTGCCGACATCGAAATTGATGCTGAGACACAGCAAGTCAAATCCGATACCGCCCGATGCCATAAGCAATACACCGTAGTTTTCCTTGGTTTCGGATGTCGGAATACTGAACTGCAAGCCGTATTTCACATAGGTTCTTGCAGCAATCACGTTACACATACCGACACCTGCCTGCGCCATCAAGGAGGCTGTTACGCTGAACACTGCGTTTGTTCCTCCGAGTCTTTCCTTGATATTACCGGAATATCCTTCAAAATCTCCCGCAGTAAGAACGTCGTCAGCATTGTGCGAAGGATAATATACGAATACATCGCCCTGAACGGAGCCCGTGAAATTGACGAATACCGGTACACCGTAAATAACAGTGTAGATACTCTGACTGTAATTTGCCGCAGCACTTACACCGACAGTACCGGAACAGAATACGTATTCCGCCCTTGCAGGATCGTAAACGAAGTCGAACGCAAGCAAGAACATAACATTGAACTTCATTGTTTTCGCCTTGCTGAATCCCGCAAGCGGCTCTCTTGCGTTATCCTCCATATCCATAAGGTGAGCGTCAAATATTTGCTTCTGACGTTCAAGATTTTGAAGCTCATCATTTAGTCTATCCTTTTCCTGTTGGTTATTCGTCCGCCTGATCGATTCGACGATTGCCATCGTGCTGTCCTTAAAATCCTTTTGTGCGTTAGTTATATCATTTAAGTTTGATTGGGCATCTTGCGCAGCTGTGCGCAGAGCATTGAATTTCTGTACCTTTTCCGCTGTGCCGAGTGTTTGTGTATTGTAAGCAAGAACATCGGCATTTATCGAAAGCGTATATCCCTCTACTCTGCCTATCTCATTCTTTCCCCATTCTGTTTTGGAGAAGCTGAGGAGTCCCGAAGAAGCACTTGCGCTTGCCGGGCCTATTATCGGAACATTGATGGCATTATCGTCATCTATTTCATATGTTTTGGGAACTATGAGTGTGTTTTCAACATAGAAGGAATATCCGGCCTCCACCTCGGGATGTGCAACTGTGTACGGGTTTCCAAGAGCATCGTATCTTCTTTCTATAACACGTACACGCAAACGGTCAGCATTGTGGAACACTTGATTCATTCCGTCTATCGTAAGGGTAAACTCACCGCCCTGAAGTGTTTTATCGGGATTATTGACGGTAAATTTGCCCAAACGCTTACCTGCAACATCGTAATGACCGAACTCAAGCTTTTCGATAAGCTTTATTTCGGAATTTGACAAATTGGAAACTATCGCCGTGAATGTAATCGAATCGTCAAATATCCTTATGGAGTTTTCATTTTCATTAGTTACGTCGTTATTGGAAGACTTTCCAAAGCGGTACGTCAGAGCCTTCACCGCAGGTGCACCGTAAGGATACGACACCGCAGTATCGGTAAGCATAGTTGAGGCACGGCCGTTTGTTACCGTTCCGCTGAGTGTGAAATCAAACGTCTGCTTATCGCTTCCGTTGGATACAAGCATGGTGATACGGTCTCCCACTCTGCCGTAAACATAGCTTTCGGTATCGGGATTACCCGCCACAAATGTGCCGTCCTCATATGTCATAGCACTTACGCTGTCAATTCCGGGAACGGTTTGTGTGCCGATGGGCATTCCGTATTCATCAAACACATTCGCTGTAACTTCTTTTTGTACACCGGGCAACGACACGGTATAATCCGACACGGGAACACGTATATTACCCTTCACGGTAGAAACTATCGACGGATAATTTGTAATGACAGTACCGCTGACAGAAAATTTGACCATACTGCTTTTAGGCACTTTTTCAAAGTCTATCGTAAGCATATTGTCATCTGTATTGGAACGTGCCTTGAAATGGAAGCTCTTCGTTTTATATACTGTTCCTGTCATATTATCGGTTATGACGGGTATATAAACATATTCGTCATCGTCTGAATTTGACACGATATCGATGGTGTAAATTTCACCGACAACAGGGTTCATCTTTTCCAGAATATCTCTTCCAAACTTTTGTATATTGAGTATATACCTTCCGCCGAGTCCGTTCGCACTGAGCGTTGCATCATCGATCAGTCCCTGATATTCTATTCCGTTTACGGTAAAATACTTCTCTGCTCCGTTTTTAAATTTTATCTCTATCCTGTTATCATTTTCATCGATTGCGGGACGGAGATAATACCCCTCTGCCTTGTTCGGCATGAGGCAAAGCGTTGAAAGCCCCGGGAATCTGTAGTAGTTTGTACCCTTGTCAAGAGAGTATTCAAAGCCTACGGCACGGTAATGCATATCGTTGCATACAGAACGCAGATCAAGCACGTCGCCTGCATGGAATATGTAATCACCGCGATTTGAAATATTTGAGTTTACAAATGATGCATCAATTCCGCCGGAAGCACCTACGGTCTTGACGTGCACGACCTCATAATCGTATATAGGCTTAAAGTGAAGTCTTTGATAATAACCGAGATTATAGTTAACTACTTGCTTTTGAAGCGAATCTATCCAGTCTATAAAATATGCATCATAAGGAACGGACGTAAGGTTTGCAAGTATCTTCTTCTTCTGTTTTTCAATTGCCGGATCGGAGAAATCCAGATATGCGCCTCCCTTGCCGGCTTCAAGATATTTTAGAAGATCGTCGGGATATGTAACTGTTACCGCATTTTTTCCGGCATTGGGATTTATCGTGATCTTATATCCCTTGAGTATACCGAATTTTCCCGAATTTCCGTTGACCTTAACTTCGTTTTCCGTGAATACGAGGTTTGATACCGCCGTATCGGGATTTGCGTAAACATCTCGTGTTTCACCCACACCCAAAATAGGCTCTGCTCCGCACTTTACCGTCATCTGAACAGGTGTGAACATTGCTCTTTCGGGTACTCCGTTTGATATATTACCCGTAAGATAGCTGAGCTGATCGGGGTCGCTGATGCTTATGGTATATCTTTTGTACATTGCAACAACACCGTAAACACGGAGATATGCTTTAGGAGTTCCTTCATCATTGTCGTCTATTGCATCGAAAGAGACATGGAATTTTTTGTTATTTGCAGTACTTTGGATATTTTCCAATTTAATGGAAACCTCGGTTTGATTTCTGTCAAACTTTCCGCCTGTATAGCAGTCTTTGCCAAGCGTTGTCGAATTTATCCTGAACTTCTGTCCCTCTCCGAAATCGGATGTCGACTGTATATCGCCCGAAACGTACTGATAATATATACCCGGCATCACAACATCGCTGTACGTCCAGACCTTACCGTCGTACCATGTTCTGCCGCTGTAGTATGAAAGATCACCGTAAGAAGTATCCTGTGTTCCGGTGTCAACATACTTACAGGAAAGCGTTCCGAAAGCGCCAGGCTCGTCTCCGTTGAACTGCTGGCTTTTGTCGTAATGGAAAATTCCGCCTTTATTTTTAGGTAAAGCAAAATAATAGCATCCGACCTCTATATCAGGCTCATATGATGTATCCATTATCCTACCCGTTGCGTCGCCGGGCTTATATAATACTTTATAAGTCTTTTCCTTTCCGTCTACTATTTCGCCCAAATAGATATTAAAATATTTTTCATCACTGCTTGCCAAAAGCACGGGCGCACCGTTTGCTTTGGAAACATTTATTTGGGTCGAAACAGTCTGGCCTGCCCGGCAAGCCTTGAAATCGTCAAGTGTTACGGAAAAATTACCTTCACCCGCAACATTCAGCTTGACCTTTTTATGTGTTTCGTAAGGCATAAATGCAAGCGTTGTATCGAGCGCCTCATAGTTCACTCCTGCTTTTGCTGTGTTTTCCGTCGTATAGATACGCATATCAACAAGCGAATACTCTGCACCCTTACGCTCAAGCTCAAGTGTGACGGTACCGCCTTTCGAATCATAATCAGCTTCGGTGAATGATATTTCAGAATGAACAACAGGCTCATTATCTTTAACGGTTACGGAAATACTCGGCACCTCATACACTTCAACACCGACAGCATCCGTAAGAAGGAGCGAAAAGTTCTCATCACCCTCAGATTCATTATCATCAATTATTCTGAACGATACCTTCTTCTCATCCTCACCGGGCCTGAAATTCAAGGTAACACTTGCGGAATGATCGAGCTCGCTCATAACATCCGGTGTTATTCCTTCAACCATCGACTGTATCATATCCGTGGATTCGGTGGGATACGTCTCACGTGTGGGCTCGCCCGTTGCATTTTCCTTCTGCTGTGCCAACGCACTTTTTTCACCGGCTTCGGCATCTGATGCATTTTGTGTCTGTGCCTGCGCCAATTCATTTACAGTGTTTTCAAGCTTTACACCGTTTGCTAAAAGCTCTTCGGCAGCCAAAACTCCTTCAACATACGTTTGAAGTATATTCTTTTCACTCGGATATTCTGCTGCGCCCGCCATAACGAGCTGATAATCCCTGTCGTATAAAGCAGTCATATCAACAGTATGTACATCAACAGATGCACCTGTCGAAATATCACCCTCTCTATACACAGATACGGTATAGTAACGGTCAGATTCATCAAGAGTTGCCGAAACGGTACCGAAATACACGATATTTCCGTTTGGTAAGCTCTCCTTATCCAATCGTTTTGTCTCCAGTTCGAAGTACACATGATCGTGAGCTGATGCCGGCAGAGATGACTCCGTTACCGCCGGAAGCATAAGGACAAAGACAAGAACAAAGCTTACAACGCGCTTTAAAAAATCTCGTCCTTTCCTTGCTATTTCTTGTTTTAACATAGCAAAACTCCTTTTTAGATATAAAATCTGTGTTCTTTTACATCAAAATCAGATATAATATAACACCATTTGAGACATAATAGCAC
>JAZNEN010000235.1:0-10881 GCA_045588615.1 Eubacteriales bacterium | reverse complement strand
ATTAGAGAGCTTTCTAGTGCCGCAACATATGTCATAGGCGCTGCTGAAAGAACCTTTTTTGCATCATTAAGCTCATCATCGGAAAGTGTGCCCGATGCTTCAAGTGCTTCCATAGCACGGCGGCTTGCATTAAATTCAACGGGAAGCGTGACAAACTGAAAAAGTGCGACTGCACCGAAGCCGATAAGTCCGACATAGTAAAGTCCCGCAAAGTTAAGAAGAAGTCCGAGGATTATGAGCCATGGGCCTATTCTTGAACCAAGATTGCACACGGGCACAAGCGCTGTACGCCATTTGATCGGTGCATAACCGACATTGTGCTGTATTGCGTGGCCTGCCTCATGTGCGGCAATTCCGACAGATGCAATAGTAGACTTGTCGTGTACAGCTGTGGAAAGGTTTATAATTTTACCGTTAGGATCAAAATGGTCGGTGAGCGTACCGTTTATTTTGCCTATTGCCACATCGGTGACACCGCCGCCTCTTAAAACACGCTGTGCCGCTTCCGCACCCGTTATTCTTCTTGCGTTTCCCACCTTGTCATACTTTGCATATGTCGATTTTACTTTAAATTGACATATAAGCGAAAGTATAAGTGCGGGAAGCATAAAAATCAAATACGTCGGATCTAAATACAATTCGTTCAATTCCTTTCTTCATCAAAATACAATATCACCCGTCTTTATCTGACGGCCTCTTATATAGTCTGCAGAGCGCATTTTACCTTTGCCCTCGGGTATAAGTTCTTTTATTACAAGGACACCTTCTCCGCATGCGATGTGTATTTCGGAAATTTTATCATCGCAAAGTATAACCTCGCCCGCAGGTTTTCCGCAAGACTTTTCAATAAAAGACGATGAAGCAAACTTTATCATCTTTTTACCCTTTGCATTTTCAATATATCCGTATGCACTGAGTGACGGATATACACCTCTTATAAAGTTGTGTATCTTCTCTGCACTTTCCGAAAAATCTACTTTAAGATCGCTTTTTTCAATCTTCTTGGCATAAGTTGCGAAAGAATCGTCCTGCGCTGTGCCTTTGAGACTTCCGTCTGAAAGCCCGTCGAGCGTTTTTATAAGAAGATCTGCCCCTGTTTTGGACATAATTTCGGAAAGCTCTCCGTAATTCATATCGGGTGTTATCGCAACTTCTTCTTTCAGGAGCATATCGCCTGTGTCAAGCCCCTCGTTCATATACATCGTTGTGATACCCGTTTTTGTTTTTCCGTCAATGAGTGAGCGTTGCATAGGCGCCGCACCTCTATACTCCGGCAAAAGCGAGCCGTGAACATTTATACAGCCCATAGGCGGTATATCCAGCACCTCTTTGGGAAGTATTTTGCCGTATGCGACAACAACAAATACGTCAGCGCCGTATGAAGCAAGTACCTTCTGCACTTCTTCATCTCGAAGCGTTTTCGGCTGTATGCAGGGAATGCCAAGCTCATCCGCGCAAAGCTTTACCGGCGGTGACTGCATTGTTTTCCCTCTGCCCTTGGGTTTATCTGTTTGTGACACTACACAAACGACCTGACAGTATTCGTTAAGCTTTTCAAGACACGGAACGGCAAATTCGGGCGTTCCCATAAAAACCGCCTTCATCAGTCGTCCTCCTCAAGATCAGCAAGCTCTTCTTTAGTAAGCATATGAATTGCTTTATCATAAAATAACGTGCCGTCAAGATGATCTATTTCGTGACACAAGGCACGTGCTAAAAGATCCTCTCCCGTTACCTGAAATTCTTCGCCGTTTCTGTCAAGTGCTTTTACCGTCACTTCATAAGGGCGCTTTGTAATTCCCCATTTCCCCGGCACGGAAAGACAGCCTTCAAGCTCCTCCTGTTTACCTTTCTTGGAGATGATAACGGGATTGATAAGCTCAATAAGCTCACCGGGCTCAACCTCAATAACTGCCATTCTGCGCAAAACGCCTACCTGAGGTGCGGCAAGACCGACACCGTGTGAGTCGTGAAGTGTTTCTATCATATCGTCAAGCAAACGGATTACCCTCGGTGTTATTTCGGAAACCGGACGGCTTTTCTTTCTGAGGATCTCATCTCCGTCTTTAACTATACTAATTATCGCCATAAAATTCCTCCTTTAAAGGGATGTCGGATTTATGCTTATACCGACAGTGACCTTGCTGGGATTTTTACTTGTAAAATCCTTTATCATACAGCGGAACAAATCTCTCGTCCGCTTATTCATTTTGCATTTTATTATCATTTGCATACGGCATCTGCCGTTGAGCCTGTACACAGGTGCTTCAACAGGTCCGAATATCTGGAGCTTTACATCATTGTATTCTTCGTTGAGATTTTCCAAAAGCTCCTGATAAAACTCAGATACGCATCTCGTCAGAAGCACTTCCGTATCGGATGTGAACATAAGTACGGCAATATCGCAGAAAGGCGGGAATTTAAGCGCTTTGCGCATTGCGATCTCGCCCTTATAAAATCCCTCGTAATCCTGCTTTGCGGCAAGCCTTATTATCTCGTTGTCGGGATTAAATGTCTGAATAACGGCAACACCGGGTTTATCCGCCCTGCCTGCCCTGCCAACGACCTGTGTCAAAAGCGCAAACGTATGTTCTGTGGCGTGGTAGTCAGCAACATACAATGAACTGTCTGCAAGCACAACACCGACAAGTGTTACATCGGGAAAGTCATGCCCCTTTGTAACCATCTGTGTACCGAGCAGAACGTCTGCTTTATGCTGTCTGAAATCGCCAAGAATCTTATCGTATGAAAATTTCTTGGATGTTGTATCGGCATCCATTCTGAGAACCGTTATGCCATATCCGTAATCTGTTATATCATCACATATCTTTTGCGTTCCGTGCCCCATATATGCAATATGCGATGAACCGCACTTTGCACATTTTTCCGGCACACTCACCCTGTAACCGCAGTAATGGCACAAAAGATATCCTTTTTGTTTTTTTTCGAGGTATTCCTTTTTTTCATCTTCTGCCGTGTATTTACTCAAACGCGAGGTCGTGTGATAAGTGAGAGACACATCGCAGTGCGGACACATAACCACCTCTCCGCACATACGGCAGCTTAAAAAGTTACTGTATCCCCGTCTGTTCAAAAACAGTACAGACTGATTTCCGCTTTTTTTCGTCTCTATAAGCTCACCTTTAAGGACTGTTCCGATAGCATCAATTTCACCCGTGGCATAATCCTCTCGCAGATCAGCTACGACCACCTTGGGCAGCTGTGCCTTTCCGAACCTTGATTTAAGCGTTATAAGCTTGTATTTTCCGCTTTTTGCTTTGTAATAGCTTTCGACAGACGGTGTGGCTGAGGATAAAAGCATGACCGCATTATGCTCATTACATCTGAACCTTGCGGCATCGCGCGCGTGGTATTTCGGTGTCATTTCAGATTTGTAGGTGTGCTCCTGCTCCTCGTCAATGACTATAAGCCCGATATTGTCAAACGGTGCAAACACGGCACTTCTTGTACCTATTACGATATCCGCTTCCTTACGTTTTATCTTTCGGTAAGCATCAGCACGCTCCGAAGTTGACAGTGCAGAATGTATTACAACGACTCTTTCACCGTAAGCCGCACAAAAAATCTTGACCGACTGCGGTGTGAGCGATATTTCGGGAACAAGCACTATAACACTTTTCCCTCTTGATATAACTCTGTCACAGACAGCCTTTATGACCTGTGTCTTTCCGCTTCCGGTAACGCCGTGAAGAAGTACGGCGGCAGGCTTGCCTTCAAGACACAACCCGTCTATTTCCTCGACTGCATTTGACTGTTCCTCTGTCAAAGTAACTTTGACTTCGTCCTTTTTTTCAACCCTGTACGGGTTGCGCAGTCTTTCCTCGATCCTCAGCGTAAACAGCTCAAGCTTTACCATTTTGTCAAGCATAGTCGAGGATATTCCGCTTTTTTCGCAAAGTACACCCTTTTCCGTTTCGCCGTTTTTATCAAGATAGTCTATTGCCTGTTTTGTAAATGCACTGCGCGTTTTTGTTTTTGCATATTCAGGGTCACCGTTCAAGGTGTAATAGTACACCTTTTCTGTTTTCGGTATTCCGACGGGACGCAGTTCGCATTTGAGATATCCCTTCTCTGTAAGATATGATAAAGAAGGGCCGACTTTTTTACCGAATTCCTCATACAGCTTCAGCAGATACGCACCGCCGTGTGCCGAAATAAATGCATATATGAGCTTGACCGTTTCATTCAAGTCCGTGGGAAATACATCTGTCACCGTGTAAAATTCATCGGGAACACCTAAAAGCGACTGCGGAAACACCGCTTTCACAGCCTCAGCAAAGGAGCACACCGTTCTGTCGGCAATATATTCACACAGCCTGTACAAATCACCCGAAAGCGAAAATACGGGATCATACATACCGCTTATACATTTTGTACCCGTGGAAATTCTGTCTACCTCTTGCAGACTCCGCACGACCCCCGTCATCGGCTTATCGACAGAACCGAAAGGAACTGTTACGAATGCTCCGACAAACAGTTTTTTTTCAAGGTCACCGAGAACAAGATATGTGTAGTCGTTTTTGACGTGGAACGGTAAAGAAAGGATGTTTACTGTCGCAGTTGTCACTTTATTATTCCGCTGTGTCAGCTATAACTTCAGCTTTCTGATCTTCTTCCTTGGGATGAACGATGCTTACATCGCCGTCGCAGATAAGTGTGATCGCGTTTCTTACAGCCTTTTCATCTCTTAAGTCCTTGCTTATCATCGATGTGAGGGGTTTATCCGTTTCTTTGAGGTTTATCTTACGTTCCGCCTCTGTTCTCTGTCTTACATACTCATCTATTACAAGATGTGCTGTTTTTGCAGTTGCAATTACAAGCTCGTATCTGTTGAATTTATCCTTTGAAATTTGTTCTGCTGAAGGTGTAATGATCTCCATTTTGGTCTCTCCTTAGTTATTTAAAAATTTATCTACAAAATTGATCGTTCGCGACACTTTATGTTTTTCCGCATTTACAATATCCTTAAACGCTTTTATCGCATCCTCGGTCTTATCGGTTTCATTCATAATGACATAATCATACAGCTTGAACTTCTGAAGCTCTTTTACCGCAGTCTGCATACGCTTTGTGATCACATCGTCATTTTCTGTTCCCCTTCCCCTGAGTCTTTGCTCAAGCGTTGTATAATCGGGTGGAAGTATCCATACAAGAACTGCTTCGGGAAACATACGCTTCACGTTTTCGGCTCCCTGCACCTCAAGCTCAAGGATAACATTTATCCCCTCATCTGTCTTTCCTTTTATCTCGGAATAAAGGGTTCCATATCGGTTGCCCACATATTCCGCATACTCCACAAAATCACCGTTTTTAACGTGTTCTTCAAATTCCTCGGGTGTAATAAAGTGGTAGTTTACACCGTTTATTTCTCCCGGTCTCGGCTGTCTTGTTGTTGCCGAAACGCTGTATGCAAAATCGGCATCCTTCACGATCTCTGCCAAAACCGTACTTTTTCCGCTTCCCGCAGGTCCTGAAACAACGAGAAGAAGTCCCTTTGAATCAGTCATTTTTTTCACTCCCTTCATCAAGCTGCAATCTTTCTGCCGTTTTTTCTGGTGTCAATGCACAAAGAATAACTGTGCCGTTTTCGGCAAGGATAACACTCTTCGTCTTTTTTCCGCATGTCACATCCACCGTTTTGCCCTTTTCCTTTGCCTCTGACACAAGCCTTTTTATCGGGGCGGCATCAGGTGCGCAGACAGCCAAAACCTTTTCGGCGGCAACGTAATTTCCGTAACCTATATCTGCAAGCTTCATAATATCACTCTATATTCTGTATTTGTTCTCGGATCTTCTCAAGTTCGCCCTTGATAGCAACAACGGTATGCGCAACTTCCGTGTTCTGAGCCTTGCTTCCTATCGTATTCGTTTCCCTGTTTATCTCCTGCATACGGAAATCAAGGTCACGTCCGACAGGTACGTTACTTTCAAGGTAATTATCAAATGCAACGAAGTGGCTTCGCAGACGGACAAGCTCCTCATCAATTGCGACTTTATCGGCAAACAGCGCACATTCCGTAAGTATTCTGTCTTCGCTTACCTTTACACCCGCTTCGCCGACAACGGCAAGCAGCTTTGTATAAAGACGTTTTTCGTACTCCTTGGTTGTGGATTCAGCCTTTTCTTCAATAACATTCACAAGCTCCTCGATATACATACGCTTTGCCTTTATATCGTCATGAAGTCTTGTACCCTCTGCAATTCTTGCGGCATTGAAGTTATCCACGGCACATCCGAGAACTGCTTTCAGGTCGTTCCAATCCTTTTCAAGATCCTCTTCGGGCTTTGTCACCGTGAAGATATCGTGCATTCTTGCAACGGACATAACGGAAATATCATCACGCAGTCCGAATGTGTCTCGGAGCTTGTAAAGTGCATCGATATATCCCTTTGCATATTCCTCGTCAAGAGTTACCGAGCAGTTAAGTCCGGGGGGCGAATCGATGGAAATGAACACATCAACCTTGCCTCTTGATATCCCCGCAGACTGTATATATGCCTTTACCTTTTCTTCAAGGAACATATACGCACGGGGAAGCTTGACATTAACGTCAAGAAAACGGTTATTCACCGCTTTTATTTCAACGGTTATATCCTTGCCTGACAGATTCTGTCTGTCACGGCCGTATCCCGTCATGCTTTTTAACATAATGTTGTCCTCTTTTACTATTAATTAACAATATAAATTTATTATAAAATATTTTTTCACGTTTGTCAATCTCATTTTTGTTAACAAAACAATCTAAAATTCACCGATCGTACATTAAAAATTTACACACAACAAAGCGGAACACTTTTGCACTTCCCACTTGAAATATCTCTTTTTATGTGGTATAATACTCGACAACATTTATAAATTACGGAGATATTTAATAATGAGAGCAGTTATTACAGTTGTCGGTCACGACAGTATGGGCATTATCGCAAAGGTAAGTACAGCTTGCGCTGAAGTAGGCGCAAACATTGAGGATATTTCGCAAAGCGTAATCAAGGATTATTTTGCAATGGTCATGGTCGTTGATATTGACAAATTGAACATCCCCTTCAACGGTCTTGTGGATAAGCTTGCCGATCTTGGCAAAGCAAACAATCTCGACATAAGGACGATGCACGAGGACATCTTCAATTCAATGCACAGGATATGAGGGTAGGTCATGATAAACCTTAACGATATTTTAGAAACCATCAATATGATAAAAGAGGAAAACCTTGACATAAGAACTGTCACAATGGGTATTTCCTTGCTTGACTGTGCAAGCGACGATATAGACACACTTTGCACACGTGTATACGATAAGATAACAAAACACGCCGAAAGGCTCGTGCCCGTCGGCGAGGATATTGAAAAGCAGTACGGTATTCCGATAATCAACAAGCGTGTTTCCGTAACACCTATCTCCATGCTTGGCGGCAAACATTCCTCGGATAATTACGTCAAGCTTGCAAAAACACTTGACCGTGCGGCAAATACGCTCGGTATAAACTTCATAGGCGGCTTCAGTGCGCTTGTGGAAAAGGGTTTCACAGAAAACTCAATAAATCTTTTAAACGCTATTCCCGAGGCACTTTCAACAACAAACCTCGTATGCTCGTCGATCAATGTCGCATCAACGAAAGCGGGCATAAATATGGATGCTATCGCAATGATGGGCGATATTATTCTGAAAACAGCATATCTGACAAAGGATAATCAGTCCATCGGCTGTGCAAAGCTCGTTGTTTTTGCAAATGTTCCGCAGGACAACCCGTTTATGGCAGGTGCTTTCCACGGTATCGGCGAAGCGGAAACCGTTATAAACGTCGGCGTTTCGGGTCCCGGTGTTGTAAGCTCAGCGATCAAGCGTGCAGGCAGCTGTGACCTTTCAGCCCTTGCCGATATAATAAAGAAAACTTCATTCAAGATAACACGTATGGGACAGCTTGTTGCACACGAGGCATCGCGCAGACTGAATGTTCCCTTCGGTATTGTTGACTTATCACTCGCCCCCACACCTGCTGTAGGAGACTCGGTAGCATACATACTCGAAAATATGGGGCTTGAACAGTGCGGTGCGCACGGTACCGTCGCAGCTTTGGCACTTCTAAACGATGCTGTTAAAAAGGGCGGTGTTATGGCATCGTCACACGTTGGCGGACTTTCGGGTGCTTTCATCCCCGTTTCGGAGGATGCAGGTATGATTGCCGCCGCAGAATCAGGTGCGCTGTCACTTGAAAAGCTTGAGGCGATGACAGCGGTATGCTCAGTCGGTCTTGATATGATCGCAATTCCGGGCGACACACCCGCGGATATAATTTGCGGAATTATCGCAGATGAAATCTCAATAGGTGTTGCAAATACAAAAACTACGGCTGTGCGCCTTATTCCCGCATATGGAAAGACCGCCGGAGAGTCGGTGTCTTTCGGCGGTCTTTTGGGATACGCTCCCATTATGAAGGTCAATGATAGATCGTGCAAGGAATTTATCGCACGGGGCGGACGTATTCCTGCACCTATACACAGCCTTAAGAATTAATCAAGAACGGCTAAAACGGTCTGTGCGTAGATCGCCGCCAGAAAATCATTGGGATGGTTTACGCAGTTACCCGTCATATCAAAGTAAAATTTGTTCTTCAACAGCTCTTTGTGCACGCTTGTGACAGGCGCCAGCACAACAGAGCTGTATTCTTTAGCGATCCTTTCAAGTATCTCTTCCTGCTTATCCTGCCCGTTGAAAAATCCCTTAGCGTAAGTATTGGGAAGCATTGTGGACACAAGAATAATTTCACAGTCGGGATTTTTCTCCCATATAAATTTCATTATCGTTCTGATATTTTCCTCAAACTTGGGGTTTGTAAAATCGTTCATACCGAATGCAACAACAAAAAGATCGGCATTTTCCCCCTCGTGAAGTGTCTTAAATTCCTCCACACCCCAGTCGGATGTCTTTCCGCCGACAGCGTGGTTTATATATGATATCTTACCGCCGTATCTTCTTTCAAGCTCATTACAAACGGTTTTCGGCCAGATGGGTGCATAAGGCGGAACATTTATCCAGTCAGTACCGCTTGAATTTGCGCCTACTGTAATGCTGTCACCGAAAAACGCAAATGTGAAATCTTCACCGTTTTTGATCTTTTCAACCGTTTTGGAAAGCTTACCGTCGGGACGGCACGGAATAATCCCCTGCCACTTTCCGTTATGAGTATACTTCACCGTATACTGTTTGTCGGATATAGCTGACGATTCGGAGAAAAACAGATACTTCCCCTCAGTAGATGCTTCTATATTGAGCTGTGAGCCTTCCTGCGGTTTATCAAGGATTATTTCTTCCCACGGTGTTACAGATATTTCCGAACCGTCGGGAATAACTATACAACCGTCTTCAATTATGTAATCACGGTCTTTTACAAATTCTTTTTCAAGACGTGAGTTGCAAAGACTTATAACATCTTTTACGGGATATGCAAGCCTTATCTTTACTGCTTCGCCGTCCTTTTTTATCGGCCAGAACATTTCCATTTCCACGGTATTACCGAGCCAGATAGGTTTTGTATACGTTTCGCTGCTGTATGTTATCACTTTCTAAACCTCGCTTTTGTGTTACTTTGATACAATTAAACCAAATCGGTCGCAGTTTATCACTACATTTAATGGGCAAAAGTGTAAATATTATGTTACAAAATAAAAAAATAATATTTTTTGCTTGTTATTTTAACTTTCTATACATATAATTAAACTCAACAATGACAGGAGGTGCAGTATGTTTTTAAATCATACAAGGAAAAAGACTTCAAGAAAAAGTAATGTTTTCAAGCCTTTACCCGAAGACAAGAAAACACCGCTTATAAGATCGATAGAACATATTCGCCCCCGTGACATTCCGTTATCTTCCGGTGCGAAGGTGAGAAAAACTACTCATCAGCTGTTTATAAATGCTTTGAGGTATACTATCCTTACTGCAAGCTCGCTGATGTTTTTAGGCAGCTTTATTGCTATTATCCTGTATATACTCTCATACGTACAGGCAAGTGAACAAAACCAGCAGATGAGCGATATTTTTTACGGAAACTCAAGCCTTTCATACGTTACAGTGGACACGCCGTCACGGGCAAATGTGGAAACGCTTGATATTTCACGTTCCCTTGCGGGCGAGGTCATCGACATCGATTATTCAACAGGGATCTATAACGAGGAATTTGAAAAAACACGTTCGAAAATTCTCGATCTTAAACGTCAGAATCCCGACGTTTGGGGTTGGATAACCATCGCAAACACGAACATCGACTATCCTATTATGTTCAGCGGTGACAATGATTACTATTTGTTGCGTTCACCGAACAGAAAAACAAACAGTCAGGGCTCAATATTCGCCGACGGCAGAACAAAGCCGAAATTACAGGATAACAAGGCACTCGTTATATACGGTCACAATATGTATACAACGAATACGATGTTCGCCGCACTTATCAATTTCACACGTGAAGATGTGTTCAACAACCGCCGTGTGATAATAACAACACTCGACGGAATATATACTTTTGAAGTCTTCTCGGTATACAGCTCTTCTTCGACGTATAACTATATACGTACTCAGTTTTACAATTCACACGACTTTTTGAATTTTGTACGCACTTGCGATTCAATGTCACTCTTCCATAAAGATATATCATTTACGGAAGACGACATGCTTCTCACGCTGTCAACGTGCACCACGCAAAGAGACGGGCGCCGTTGGGCTATCCACGCAAAGCTTATCGCTGTGTCTAAATAAAGAAAGGCATTAATTATGAAAATATCGGTCATAATACCTATGTATAACGAATCTTCAATAATTGAAGATTCAATAACACAGTTTTACACTTATATGGCAAAAACGTTCG
>JAZNEN010000234.1:0-1558 GCA_045588615.1 Eubacteriales bacterium | reverse complement strand
AGCTCTGATATTTTTTCGGTAAACAACTCAAGTCTGCTGACGTTCTTGCTTGAAACATGCGATTTTATGTCATCCGGAAGTTCGTCTTCGCCGTATACCGTTGCAGGGTTAGGCGCACACAGAATTATCATTTCTGTGTCCTTACCTGTAAATTTTCTTATTTCACTGAGCTGTATGTTAAACTGACGCTGTAAATATTTTATCTGATTATCAGAAAACGCATTTTGTTTTGTGAAATCTCTTATTGTTTCGGTATAATAAAGTCTTGAGCCGGATCCAACAATAACGGCTTCACTTTGTGCCAATACATTTGACGGATTTACCGATACAGGTGCTGATGCGCTTTTTCCGTCTTTTTGTGCCGTTACACTTATACTTCGCGATCCGTTTTCAACGGATATTATAAACAGCCCATCGTAGCAGACAACACTCGCTGTTTTACTGCCGGCTTTTGCTTCTATGACCGCACCGTCCTCAGCTGTACCGAAAATAACGGTAGTTCCTCTTTCAAGGCTCATTGATGTATATATCTGCGGCTTCTTCGTTTCCCCGCCGTCATCTTCGCCGCCTTTATATGAAGCTGTAACAGAATCGTCAAGAAGCATATCCACTTCATCTTCACGTATTATCTGAACAACAGCCGATAATGATTTTGAAGACTCATAAAAAAATATATCCGGTGTTACCGTGACATCAGTATAAGTCGAAGCAAAATACGGTTTGAGTATTGAGCGCTCATTCTGTGTCGGTATCTGAAGCAAAACAGACGATGTACCTGTTATACCGACAGATCTTTTAAGAGTTGTAAGTGTTATACCGCCGTCTTTTTCGTCCGCGGTGTATCTTTCTTCAAGAGAGGAAAGATCTGCGGTATATGTGTTATTTTTAACTGTTTTTTCAAGTCCTATACAAGAAGCAAGTGCTTTTCCGTCCGTTTCAGTGAGTGTTATTTCGAGGTCGTTTATATCAATTTCAGACGAATTTTTCTTTATATCATTTGCCATTTTTGATCTGACAGCATCATAAACATAGTACGCACCGACACGGTTTATTTCGTTCGCTGTGTTATGGTACAGAACGTGAGCACTTTGTGCTTCCTTCAGTTCCTCCGATAGAATATCGGCACTGACTTCCGTGTTTTCGCTAAGATATCGCACAAGTGCGCCCGCACGTGTATTTTCCGATATGCTCTTTCCAAACGGTGCATAAGCATCGTATACAGTCTGGCTGTTTGGGATTATGTAAAGATAATAATCCGCGCCGTCCTTTTCGTAGGCAGAGCGTATCTTTTCAAGATTATCTGCGATCTTTTTATGCTGCTCCTCGGTATATCCGTATTCACCGAGAAAATCGGAACGGTAATCAAATATATCATTTTTCACCGGGAAAAGAAAACCGTCTTTCCCACTTTCGACATTTTCAGACGATACGCCTCCCGTTACATTATATACCACCTTTCGCCATACAAGCGATGGCGGAGCCGATAAAACGTCCGAGGCACTGTGTGTGATCTTCTGAAAAGCGTTCATACCCTCGTTTTGAGAGTAGTTCTCCCTGC
>JAZNEN010000233.1:0-3929 GCA_045588615.1 Eubacteriales bacterium | reverse complement strand
CCTTCCTTATGGGACAGGGCGTATGGCTTGACTCCGAAAAGCTCGGACCTACGGATACAGTCGGTGAGATACTGAAGCACGGTACACTTACCATCGGTTTTATAGGCCTTGCTGAAGCGCTGAAGGCGCTTATCGGTAAGCACCACGGTGAAAGCCGCGATGCGCAGAATCTCGGTCTTGAAATTATCGGATTTATGAGAAAGAGAGCTGATGAGGCAACCAAAAAATACGGTCTCAACTTCTCGCTCATAGGCACACCTGCGGAAGGTCTTTCGGGCAGATTTGTCAGAATTGACAAAGCAAAATACGGAATTATTCCCGGTGTTACTGACAGAGATTACTATACAAACTCCTTCCACATCCCCGTATATCACGGAATTTCCGCATTTGATAAGATCAAGCTTGAAGCACCGTACCACACACTTACAAACGGCGGACATATCACATATGTTGAGCTTGACGGTAATCCTCTTGAAAACCTCGATGCATTTGAGGCTGTTGTCCGTTGTATGAAGGAAAGCGGTGTCGGTTATGGTTCTATAAACCACCCCGTTGACAGAGATCCCGTCTGCGGTTACACAGGTATTATAGACAATGAATGTCCGCAGTGCGGCAGACGCGAGGATGACGGCGGTCCCAAGTTTGAAAGAATAAGAAGAATTACAGGATATCTTGTCGGTACGCTTGACAGATTCAATGATGCAAAGCGCAGTGAGGTCAATGACAGAGTAAAACACGGACTTAAAGAAACCGTAACGGAGCTTTGAGATGAACATCACACTTATCGGTATGCCGGGCGCGGGTAAAAGCACGGTCGGCGTACTGCTTGCAAAATCAATGCTTATGGATTTTGTCGATACAGACCTGCTTATACAGCGTAAATATGGCATGAGTCTTTGCGAATTTATTGAAAAAAACGGTGAAGAAGAGTTCAAAAAGGCTGAAAATGATATCATTTCATCACTTGAATGTGAAAATACGGTCATCGCCACGGGCGGAAGTGCGGTATATGGGGATGAAGGAATGAAACATCTTGAAGAAATATCCCGCATCGTATATCTCAAAGTGCCTGTAGAAAGCCTTAACGAAAGGCTTTCCAACATAAAAACACGCGGTGTCGTTATGAAAAAGGGCGAGAGTGTTGAACAGCTTTTTAAAAGACGTTCACCGCTGTATGAAAAATACGCAGATATCACCGTTGACTGCTCAGCTTTAAGGGCAGAGGAATGTGTCGATGATGTAATCGAAAAGTTAAAAAAACATATATAATACGCAAGTATATTTTATGCGGTGCATTTTGAAAAAAAAGATGCACCGCTGTTTTATGTTCAAAATAATAATTAGACAAAACTTTACAATTTATTTATGTGTACAATCCGTATATATGATAAAATTTATCAGATAGAAATAAATATTGCTTTGGAGGATTTATGAAATTTAAAAGAGTTTTATCAGCCTTCACAAGTGCCGTGATGATACTTACACCCGCTGTTAATGCAGAGTTATATGAGGATATATCAAATACTCGCAGTGCACTTGTTGAGATTACAGCTAAAATCCCGAATATGCTTGCTATAGATGCCGAGGTGGTGAGCACAGGTACGTGCGGTGCAAGCCTTACATGGACGCTTTACAAGGGAAATATACTTGAAATAAGCGGTGCCGGAGATATGGATCCCTCGTATACTGCGGCGAAGAATTATCCGTGGCATCAGAAACGTGACGTTATAAAGCAGATAATAATCGGTGATGAGGTCACAAGCATCGGCGACTATGCTTTTAATGAATGTATAAAAGTAACATCGGTAAAGCTTGGTGCAAATGTGAAAAAGATCGGTACGGCAGGCTTTGCGCTTTGTGAAAAGCTTGAAAGCGTTACGGTGAATGATAAGCTCGTCAGCATGAGCGGTTCTGCTTTCGATAACTGTCCTGCCCTTAAATCATTTACTTTTCCCGATACGCTTGTCAATGTTGACGGTCCGTATTTCTGCGGATGCATGTCACTTACTTCGATAACGGTCGGGGAAAATAACCCTGTATATTCGAGTGATGAAAACGGTATTCTTTACAATAAAGATAAAACAACACTTATACGTTACCCCGCAAAAGGACAGAAAACGGAGTTTGTCGTTCCCGAAAGCGTTACAGCAATTGAAAGATATGCATTTTGGGATTCAACCACACTTGCATCGATCGATATCCACGACGGTGTAAAGACTATAGGCGAATATGCATTTTCCTGCTGTACCGCGCTTGAATCTGTAACGCTCGGTGACGGTATCGATGCGCTTGACCAATATGTATTTTACGGCTGTTCATCACTTACTGCGGTAACGATACCGAAAACGGTCAAAAGCATTGGTATACATGCATTTGAAAACTGTAAATCGCTTTTGCAAATAGTTATACCGGACGCAGTAACAAAGATAGATTCATGGGCGTTCGGAAACTGTACAAGCCTTGAAACGGCTGTAATAGGTGGCGGAATTACAAAAATACCACTTCGTGCATTTGCAGACTGTAAAAATCTTACGTCGCTTACAATAGGCGAAAATGTTGAAATAATATCAGACTGCGCATTTGAATACTGTGAGTCGCTTAAAACCGTTACTATTCCCGAAAGTGTCACAACTATAGGAAATGAAGCGTTCAAATACTGTACAGCACTTGAGTCGTTTGTTTTACCCGACAGCGTTACAAGTGTCGGTGAGGGCATATTTTATACATGTACAAGCCTTGAAACGGTAACGCTCGGCACAGGCATTGAAACGATAAGCTACGAAATGTTTTACGAGTGTTCTTCTCTGAAAAATGTAATCTTCGGAGACAATATCAAGACAATAGACGTTATGGCGTTTGCAATGTGTTCAGGTCTTGAATCTATCTATATTCCAAAAGGGGTAGAAAGAATAAATTCATACGCATTCAATAACTGTACAAGCCTTAAGGAATTCAATGTTTCCAAAGACAACAAGATGTTTTCAAGTGATGATCAGGGCATCCTGTTTGATAAATATAAGGAATATATCATACTTTATCCCATAGGTAAAACAGAAACAGCGTACACTGTTCCGTACAGCGTATACGAGATAGGTGCCGATGCGTTTTACGGTTGCGAAACACTAAAAACGTTGATATTAGGTGAAAATGTCGACATTGTTGGCGCATGGGCATTCGGTTATTGCACGAATCTTGAAGCGGTTCAGCTCAATGAATGGGTATACGATATCGGTGCGTTTGCATTTTACGGATGTGACAGCCTTAAAGATGTGTATTTCGTGGCTTCCGAAGATATATGGGAAGAAAAAGATATTAAAGACGGAAACGAACCGCTTTTGAATGCCGTTTTGCATTTTGAATCCACAATGCCTGAACATGTTGAAGCTCCTACAGCTCCTGAATTTATCGAAGGAAGCAAATATAAACTCGATGAGGAATATTTATCTGTAGTTGCAAAGTCTGCATCAAAAAACGGTGAAAGTCTTGAAAAATTTATGGCAAACATCGCAACAGATAAAAAATTCATCCGTGTCGTTGATGCATCCGGCGAGGTTAAAACAGAAGTTGCAAAGCTTACAACGGGTTATAAGCTCCAGCTTTTGGGAGCTGACGGAGGCGTTGTAAAGACGTATACGATAATTATGCTCGGTGATATTGACAGAAACGGACGTTATACGATATCTGACGTTTCGGGTGTTCAATCTGCGGTCTTTGAAAAGCCCGAAAAGGGAAGTGTTGAATATATCGAAGCTAATGTTGACGGCAACGCACGCCTTTCGGTAACAGATGCTTCCGCACTTCAGTCATTCATTGCAAAAGGTGAATGGTAAATGAATAAAAATGGGTTCCAAACCGGGTGCTGTCACTTTGCAAAGCAAAGTGACAGCACCTTGACTCATACGGTGAAATTTTAAAAAATAACCTTGTAG
>JAZNEN010000232.1:0-4763 GCA_045588615.1 Eubacteriales bacterium | reverse complement strand
CCCATAGCAATATCGGGTGACTGACCGTGTATACAGTTGATAACCGCACAGGTGTCACAGTCAAAGCCGTACTTTGCACGTGTATAACCTATTTCTCTTATTTTTTCTCTTGCAATGCTCTGAACATCTATTACAGCATCTGTTGTAATTTCGCCCATTACCATCAAAAGCCCTGTTGTTGCGGTACATTCGCACGCAACACGTGCCATCGGGTCTTTTTCAAGAATAGCATCAAGCACGGCATCGGATATGCCGTCACATATTTTATCGGGATGTCCCTCGGTTACAGATTCAGATGTAAAAAACTCTCTCATTTATATATCCTCTTAAAAATAATTTACACAAATACAAAATTACAGCTCAAGCATCCAGTGGAATACTGAAAGTGCGCCTGTGCTTATAAGCGTGACAATAGCTCCTGCAATAAGAACACCGCATATGCATGACAGTATCGCACGTAAAAACTTAATATCCGTGACAGCCGCAACAAGTGCACCCGTCCACGCACCGGTCATGGGAAGTGGAATTGCTACAAAAAGTATAAGACCGAAGACGCCGTATCTGTTTACCTTGTCTTTGTTTTTATCCGCCTTGTTCTGTATCCAAAGGGAGACCTTTTTGAAAAATTCCACCTTCGATTCGCCCATCCATTTGATCACTTTCTTGATGAGAAGCAAAATAAACGGCACGGGAATAAGATTTGCGATACAGCAAAGAATATAACACTCATACCACGGTATTCCATATCCGATACCAAGCGGAATAGCACCTCTGAGTTCCGAAACAGGAACCATTGCAAGACCGAACATCGTCAAATATTTCAACCAAACAGCCACGAATAACCTCTGAAAATTACATATTTTATATTATTATAAGATATTGACGATATTAATACAATATATTATTTGTAAATTATTTAGTTTCAAACTTTGCAAAAAGCGGTTTTATGCTCTTGAAAAGCACGGCAGCAATGATAACACAAATTACACCCTTGATGAAATTGAACGGTACATTGAAGAGTAAAAGTGCTTCAAACAAAGAATCGACAGTTGAATTAAGTTGTGCATACATTCCGATTATCGCATCTATGGGCATCATCTTTGAATATACGGGGTATGTGATATAATAGTTTACCGGCAGGCTGACGATCGCCATTGCCATTGAGCCCGTAACGCCTGAAACGATGAGAGAGAATTTTCTATCCTTTAAGAAGCGGAATATATATCCCGTCGAAAGCACAAACACCGCACCTAAAATAAAGTTGGCAACCTCGCCGATACCTCCAGTTGTTGTAACGATCAGATGTACAGCATTTTTTATAAGGCACACAAGAACACCCGAAACAGGTGAAATTGCAATAGCGGCAAAAACGCCGGGAAGCTCTGAAAAATCAAATTTTATAAATCCCGGCATAAACGGGGTGGAAAATTCAAGCATCATTAGTACAGATGCCAGTGCGCCAAGCATGGCAGTAGTTGTTAGTTGAAGTATGGAATTTCTGTTTTTCATAATAATTCTCCATAAATATTGGCACGTGTTTGTAATCTATATATATTTTATTTGCAGTAACGGACATCTCAGATGTCCGTTTATCTATTTTACTCGGTTGGTAAATTGTTTCTAAACGGTTTTTGCTCGTTCTTTCAGGGCGGCACAATTCACGCAAGCGTGAATTCGACGGTGCGCACATATTGTTACCGTTTGAAATATTAACTGAATGTGCGCACCGCCTGTTTCGCGTATGCGAAACGTGCCGCCCCAAGCACGTTAAATTAACAGATATATCATGTGTCGGGAGCGCCTTCACATTTCACCTTTACCTACAGATAAAACAACCCCTCGGCAAAAATTACCGAGGGGTTTATTATGTCGGATATAACACGGCGCAAATACGCCATTTCATCTGACTGAATCATTTTCTCTCATCCGGACTTTACCGTCGGCACAGGAATCTCACCTGTTCGGCATACATCTGTATGTTAGCGGGCTTTACCGCCGGTTTGGAATTTCACCTAACACGATTTCTCGTGTCCCTCGAAAATAATCTTTATTAAATTTTGGGGTTAATTATTCGATGATTTCAGAAACGACGCCTGAACCAACTGTTCTACCACCCTCACGGATAGCGAAACGGAGACCCTTTTCAATAGCGATAGGTGTGATAAGCTCAACTGTCATATCAACGTTATCGCCGGGGCGGCACATTTCAACGTCAGCGGGAAGACCGATAACGCCTGTAACGTCAGTTGTTCTGAAGTAGAACTGGGGTCTGTAGCCGGGGAAGAAGGGCTTTTGACGGCCGCCTTCTTTTTCTGTAAGAACGTAAACCTGACCTACAAACTTTGTGTGAGGCTGGATGGAGCCGGGCTTACAGATAACCTGACCTCTTTCGATCTCGTTCTTCTGGATACCACGAAGAAGAAGACCGATGTTATCACCTGCCTGAGCAGAATCAAGAAGCTTTCTGAACATTTCAACGCCTGTAACAACTGTCTGTCTCTTTTCGTCGGAAAGACCAACGATTTCAACAGTATCAGACATGTTTACGATACCTCTTTCAACTCTACCTGTAGCAACTGTACCACGACCTGTGATGGAGAATACGTCCTCGACAGGCATAAGGAAGGGCATATCGGACATTCTGTCAGGTGTAGGAATGAAGGAGTCAACTTCGTTCATAAGTTCGAAGATAGGAGCGTAGCAAGCGTCGTTCACATCTGTGGATGCAGATTCGAGAGCGTCTCTTGCGGAACCTCTGATGATAGGTGTATCATCGCCCGGGAAGTCGTACTCGTTAAGGAGTTCACGAATTTCCATCTCAACGAGGTCGAGAAGTTCGGGGTCATCAACGAGGTCGCACTTGTTCATAAATACAACGATTGCGGGAACGCCAACCTGACGAGCGAGAAGAATGTGTTCACGTGTCTGCTGCATAGGACCGTCTGTACCTGCAACAACGAGGATAGCACCGTCCATCTGAGCTGCACCTGTGATCATGTTCTTAACATAGTCAGCGTGTCCGGGGCAGTCAACGTGTGCGTAGTGACGTGTGTCTGTTTCGTACTCAACGTGTCTTGTGTTGATTGTGATACCTCTTGCTCTTTCTTCGGGAGCGTTGTCGATCTGGTCATAAGCCATGAATTCGATGTTACCGTTCTTCAAAGAAAGTGTCTTTGTGATAGCTGCTGTGAGCGTTGTCTTACCATGGTCAACGTGGCCGATAGTACCAATGTTAACATGGTCTTTTGTTCTGTCAAACTTTTGCTTTGCCATTGGTTTTTCCTCCTAAAATATGAAACAATGTTTCAAAAATTTTTAATTTTATTGTTTAGCTCTTCCGGAAATAATAGCTTCCTGAATGCTCTTGGGAACTTCTGTAAAGTGGCTGGGCTCCATAGAGTACATACCTCTACCCTGTGTACGGGAACGGAGCTCAGTTGCATAACCGAACATTTCTGCAAGCGGAACCATTGCGGTTATCTGAGATGCGCCTGTCATATTATCCATAGACTGGATAGCACCGCGGCGCGAGTTAAGGTCACCGATAACGTCGCCGAGGTAATCATCGGGAGTTACAACAACAACCTTCATAATCGGCTCTGTAAGCACGGGGTCTGCCTTGCGCATACCTTCCTTAAGCGCCATAGAACCTGCGATCTTGAACGCCATTTCAGACGAGTCAACTTCGTGGTAAGAACCGCCTGTAAGCGTTACCTTTACGTCAACAACATCGTAGCCTGCAAGGATACCGGACTGCATAGCGCCCTGGATACCTGCGTCAACAGCGGGAATGTATTCCTTCGGAATATCACCGCCGACAACCTTGTTTTCAAACAAGTAGCCTGCTCCGGGCTCGTTAGGCTCAATAGTGATCTTAACGTGACCGTACTGACCTTTACCACCGGACTGACGTGCATATTTCATATCGACATCGGCGCTCTTTCTGATAGTTTCCTTGTAAGAAACCTGAGGCTTACCGATGTTTGCTTCAACCTTAAATTCACGAAGAAGTCTGTCAACGATAATTTCAAGGTGAAGCTCACCCATACCTGCGATGATAGTCTGAGCTGTATCCTCGTCTGTATAGGTACGGAATGTGGGGTCTTCTTCAGCGAGCTTCGCCAAAGCGATGCCCATCTTTTCCTGACCTGCCTTTGTCTTGGGCTCAATAGCAACTCTGATAACGGGTTCAGGGAACTCCATTGATTCGAGAATTACAGGATGAGCTTCATCACAAAGTGTGTCACCTGTTGTAGTATTCTTGACACCTACTACTGCGGCGATATCACCGGAGTAACAAATGTCAATATCCTGTCTGTCGTTAGCGTGCATCTGAAGGATTCTTCCGAAACGCTCACGGCCGTTCTTTGTGGAGTTGTAAACAGTTGTACCTGCTTCAACCTTACCTGAATAAACTCTGAAGAAGCAGAGCTTACCAACGAACGGGTCAGTCATGATCTTGAATGCAAGTGCTGCGAAAGGAGCGCTGTCATCTGCAGGTCTTTCCTCTTCTTCCTCTGTCTTGGGGTTTACGCCCTTGATAGCGGGAATGTCGAGAGGTGAAGGCATATAGTCGATTACCGCGTCAAGAAGCTTCTGTACTCCCTTGTTCTTGTAAGATGTTCCGCAGCATACGGGAACGATCTTGTTGTCAATCGTCGCCTTACGAAGTGCGACTTTAAGTTCGTCAACCGTGATCTCCTCGTCTGCGCAGTACTTCTCAAAGAGGTCGTCATCCGTCTCTGCAATAGCTTCAACCATTG
>JAZNEN010000231.1:0-2825 GCA_045588615.1 Eubacteriales bacterium | reverse complement strand
CGAGAATCTCTCTCGTCTTTATGTTGTATGGATTGTCATCCGTTACACTCACAAGCCACGCAGGCTGAAGGCGAATCGGTATACCGCACGCCTTTACTTCTGCGGCAAACTGCTTCACCACATCAAGCGGTATCGTTTCCTGATGGAAAGCATCCACCGACAAGAGCAGATCATTCACACCGCACACGGCAAGTCGCTCTGCGACCTCACCTATCTTGTCGGCATTCTTTGAAAAATAGCCGTTGGTAATAACTTGCCGTTTAGGTATATTCAACTCCTTTGCGTTTTTCATGATTGCATAGACTGCGTCCGTATACAAAAGCGGTTCACCGCCAAAGGTCATAACCGTTTTGATATCATACTCAGCCGCAATCTTTCGCACTGCATCCGCGGCAATTTGAGAATCGATATGCTCGCCACAGGATGTGTGATCTCCCTCGGAACAATGCTTACACCGTCCCGTACAGGCGTATGTCACGACGAATTCAATCTTGTTCAGATTTTTAAGATATTGGTTCATCATTTCTTTGCATCAAGCGACCAGCCGTGGTCACCATGATAGATCATCTGCTTTGTCATACCACCGTCGATGCAGATGTTCTCGCCTGTGATAAAGCCCGCCATGTCGGAGCACAGATACAATACCATATTTGCAATATCCGGGGGATTTCCAACTCTGCCCGCAGGCTGTTGAGTGGCATCGGGGCCTTCGTAAACGGTATAGTTGTTGTCTATCCATCCGGGAGATATGGAGTTCACTCGGACTTTTCCGGCAAGACTCACCGCAAGTGCGTGTGTCAAAGCCGAAATTCCGCCCTTGGCTGAAGTATAGCTTTCTGACTCAGGCTGACTCATTCGGTCACGCGAGGATGAAATATTGACAATACTCGCACCCTTTGCAAAATGCGGTAAAAATAGCTTTGAGAGGTAAAACGGTGCGGTAACACCGACTCTCTGCGCGTATTCGAAGTCCTCGTATGTGGCTTCCGTGATTCCACGAAACAGAGGAGCCGCGTTGTTGATAAGATAGTCCACGTGACCGAAGTCGGCAATCACCTTTTCTGCGAAACGCTCAAGCGTTTCCTTATTGGCAAGATCGCCCTCGAAATAATCGTTCGGAAGAAGGTCGATCACACAAACATCCGCTCCTGCCTCACGGAATTTTCCCGAGATACACTTTCCTATACCGCGAGCACCGCCGGTTACAACGGCAACTTTATTTTTGAAATCAAACATATCATTTACCTCTTGAGTATATCTCTATTGCCTCCGACGCAAACTCGGATGTTCCCTCGCCGTACTTGTCGATGTTCTTTTTGAATCTCTCGTCGGCAACGTACATTTTGCCAAGATCTACAAGGATCTCGTCGGTGCAGGTGAAGCAGTTGGCGGTGATATGCGCCTGAAGCTTGGCAACAAGTGCCTGTGCCTCGGCAGAATCGGCACTCACACCATTCTCCTTGCACGCGGCTAACTCGGCAAAGATCGCCATCATGCCATCGTTTGCCTCTGCCCAGTTCTCTTTTGTATAATTTTTCGTCTTTTGCTCGTGCTCTCGGTATGCATCTGTGTCGCCCCAGCGTTCACGAACTTCGGTTTCGTACTTTTTCATTTGCGCCCTCTTCCTTTATCAATCCAAATAAATAAATGATTGCGGAGAAAAATGAACACCTATATCAGCTAGAAGAATTCTATCTTGATACATAATGGGATTACTTAAGCAAAATGCGACTGCAGTTTTACAGCCTTTGAAATATTTTCGGTATTTTTCTCGGCTTATCCCCGCGTTACTTTTGCTTTTTTCCCAAACAGCACTGGGAGATCCAATGAGAGTATCATCAACCTGTACTTCACCAATAACAATTCCTTCGGGAGCTGTTGAATAAATTACTATCTTATCAATTTTTTTCTTTGGTAATTGCTTTCTAAATTCATACTTTTTTGTCCCGTCAAGTATTTTATGGGCATATTCCGGTTTAATCGATAATAATATTTTCGACATCTGCTTTACCTAACTTCAATATATCTTTAATTTCATTAAGCGTATAATCAATGTTATACGGATATGTTTCAAATAATCCTTTGTTTTTTAATTGCCAATAAGTAACATTATTGCCTTTTTCAAAAAATCCATTATATAGCAGTTCAATCATAACAACATTTTTGCTTCCGTTGTATATTTGTTTCAACTCGTTTTCTGAAAATACTGTTTTATTTCCTGCTTCATCTAAATATTCTTGTAACGAAAGTATGGCTTGTCCATTTTCTTTTACAATTTTAGTTTTCGTAATTGTGCAAAATGAGGTTACGGCAGATTTATTTCCTTTGGGGCCTGTGCCTGTATATATACGATAAATACCGACCAAATCGCCAACACGATAATGGGTAGCCGTATACGGAGTTCCTATATATACTTTTGTTACTCCGTTTCCTGCGGTACTTTCTTCTATTTCCCTCAATCTGTATGAAGTATCTGAATACGGAAATAATCTATCATGAAATATATCATTTATAGGAATAATACCGCCCTTAGCTGTTTGAGGATTTATAAAAGGAAAAGAGGTATAGGGTGTCGAATAATCTACCGCTTTTCTTGATCTAAGCAATACATATTCTCCGTTGGCTTTACTTCCAACATTTCTAAATCCAAATTTTTCAAACAACGATATTAATGTTTTTTGTTTTGGAAAAACTGTAACGTATATTTCCTCTCTCCGTAACTTTTGCCAATTCCATAAAGCCACTCCTATAAAGCCTTCACCCAAACGTTTTCTCTTTATAGTATCATCAAGCTTTAATGTTCCGATTTTTACTCTCGGTACATT
>JAZNEN010000230.1:0-2513 GCA_045588615.1 Eubacteriales bacterium | reverse complement strand
CTTAAAATTGCCAAAGAAACCTTTGACATTCTTTCGCTTGACCAGCCTTTTGAGTATTTTTCTATGAGCTCATCGAGGTCAGGTGAGCATGCGCTCACCCCCTCGAAAAGAGTTTCTATAAATTTATCTTTCTGAAATCCGTCGATACCTTCGGCATTTTCATACAATTCTCCGAAAGTCAGTTCAGGATGAAATTGGCTTTCGAATATCAGTTTAAATGCCCATTCTCTCGCTTCGCTTCTTTTCATATATCAGTTCCTTTTTGTAACTCCGAATGTTGCATTTTCGCCGTTTATGTTCCAATCAGCCGTGTAGTTGCCGCCGTCTGTATAAACGATCTCATCAGTCAAAGTATCGGAAGATATCTTATCGGCATTACGCTTTACAACTTCGGATATCTTATCTGAACCTGTTATATTCAAGGTTATCTTGTCCATAACTTCAAATCCTGCATCCTTACGCATCGTCTGGATCTTGGATATGATCTCACGTACAAATCCTTCTTCTATAAGCTCATCTGTAAGTGTTGTATTAAGAACAACTGTAATTCCTCTGTCGGAAACAGATTCAAAACCGCTGACCTTACCGGATTCTATAAGAAGATCATCACGTTCAAGCTCATAGACTTCACCTGAAAGTGTAAGCTTGAGCTTACCTGTTGAATCAAGCTCATCCATAGCGGCGTTTCCGTCGATAGTATTAAGAGCTTCACGGCATTCATTTATAAGCTTACCGAGCTTTCTGCCGAGTGTCTTAAGCTGGGGCTTGAATGTAAATGTAGTAAACGCACGCATATCGTCAACGAACGATGCGGATTTTACATTAAGCTCGTCTTTAATTATATCAGTATAATACTCATTGAGTTTACTTGAAGCGTTTATGAACATTTCCGCAAGAGGTTGCCTGTTCTTAATAACAGCCGCATTTCTGCACGCGCGGCCGAGAGCAACTATTTCAGCTGCCTCGTCCATTTCAGCCTCAAGCTCTTTGTTAATGAGCGACTCATCCGCAACGGGATAATCGCAAAGGTGTACGCTTTCAGGAGCTGTTTTGTCGTTTAGTGCAACGAGGTTTCTGTAAATATCCTCTGTCATAAACGGAATAAGGGGAGCTGCCAGCTTTATAAATGTAACAAGGGATGTATAAAGCGTCATATAAGCGGCGATCTTATCATCCGTGAGTTCCTTTGCCCAGAATCTTTCACGGCAACGGCGTACATACCAGTTAGAAAGCTCATCAACAAACTTTTCCATCGCACGTGCTGTTTCTGTGATCTTGTATTCACCGAGATAACCGTCAACAGTCTTTATAAGCGAGTTAAGCTTGGACAGTATCCACTTATCCATAACTGAAAGCTTGCTACTGTCAAGCGTATAGTCGGATGCGTTGAAATTATCAATATTTGCATAGAGCACAAAGAACGCATATGTGTTCCAAAGTGTTCCCATAAACTTACGCTGACCTTCTGTAACAGCGGCAGAATGGAAACGGTTGGGAAGCCACGGTGCGCTGTTGGAATAGAAGTACCATCTGATAGCATCCGCACCGTGCTTTTCAAGTGCGTCAAACGGATCAACCGCATTTCCCTTCGATTTTGACATTTTCTGACCGTTTTCGTCCTGAACATGTCCGAGAACTATAACATTTTTATAGGGTGCTTTATCAAATATAAGCGTTGAAATCGCAAGAAGCGAATAGAACCATCCTCTTGTCTGGTCAACGGCTTCCGAAATGAAGTCCGCAGGGAAATTCTGATCGAACAGTTCTTTGTTCTCAAAAGGATAGTGCCACTGTGCGAAAGGCATAGCGCCCGAATCGTACCAGCAGTCAATAACTTCCTTCACACGGTGCATTTCGCCGCCGCATTCAGGACATTTAATTGTAACTTCATCGATATAAGGACGGTGAAGCTCAATATTTTCAGGACAGTTATCTGACATTTCCTTAAGCTCTGCAATACTGCCGATGCTGTGGCGGTGTCCGCAGGAGCATTCCCAAATGTTAAGAGGTGTACCCCAGTATCTGTCACGAGATATGCCCCAGTCCTGAACATTCTTAAGCCATTCACCGAAGCGTCCTGTGCCTATTGTTTCGGGGATCCAATTGATAGTATCGTTGTTCTTAAGAAGCTTGTCCTTGACCTCGGTCATTCTGATGAACCAAGTGTTTCTTGCATAGTATATAAGGGGTGTGTCACAGCGCCAGCAGAAAGGATATGAATGTTCAAAAGGCAATGTCTTGAACAAAAGTCCTCTGACCTTAAGATCATAAAGAACATCCTTGTCTGCATCCTTGCAGAATGTACCTTCCCAAGGTGTTTCCTTTGTCATACAACCTTTTGCATCAACGAGCTGAACAAAAGGAAGACCGTACTTTCTTCCGACCTGTGCATCGTCTTCACCGAATGCAGGTGCGATGTGAACGATACCTGTACCGTCTGTAAGAGTTACATATTCGGCACAAGTGATGTAAAATGCCTTTTCATCAGGCTTTACAAAATCGAAAAGCGGAAC
>JAZNEN010000229.1:0-2102 GCA_045588615.1 Eubacteriales bacterium | reverse complement strand
ATAATCAAGCGATTCTGTGTGGGATGCAAATTCAACACCTTCCGCACCTTGAATATTAAATACAAGTATATCAAGCTTTCTCTGTGCGGTAACAGACGAATCAAGCTGACGGAGTGAGCCCGCCGCCGCATTTCTTGGGTTGGCAAATGTTGCTTCTTCGTTTTCCTCACGGCGTCGGTTAAGCTCCTCAAAGCTTTTCCGCGGCATATATACCTCGCCCCTGACTTCCAGATACGCAGGAGCATTTTCCAATTTCATGGGAACTGTATAGATCGTCTTGAGATTGCTTGTTACATCCTCACCGATTTCCCCGTCGCCACGTGTTGCACCTCGTACAAAAACGCCGTTTTCATAAACGAGGGATACGGAAAGACCGTCTATTTTAGCTTCTACCGAAAAGACGGCATCCGGGTGTATTTCCTTCATCTTTCTTACGAAATCGTATACTTCATCTTCAGAAAAAACGTCCTGAAGCGAGCCCATTTTATACCTGTGCGTGACCTTTTCAAACTTTTCAAGCACACGTCCTCCGACGCGTCCGGTCGGTGAATCAGACCTTACAAATTCAGGGTATTCTGCTTCAAGCTTTTTCAGTTTTTCAAACAGCCTGTCATATTCATAGTCACTCACCTCAGGCGAGTCCATTGTATAATACAGATACGCATATCTGTTCAATTCTTCAACGAGGCTATCTATTTCTATTTTTATTTTATTCATAAATAAGCATCACCGTTTTTTCTTTTTACTATATCATAAATTATTTTAAAATATTGCATCGACTTTTTTTATTTACATTTTATTTTTTAAATATTAACATCATCACTTCTTTTCGCAAAATAAACTAAAGACATTGACAAAACCGTTTGATCAAGTGTATAATGGTGGAAAGCACACATTTTTATATATCGGAAGGAATGATTTTATGTCTTTAATATACAGCTCTGCCGATGAGCTTATCGGCAAAACTCCGCTTTTACAGCTAAAAAATACAGAAGCAAAATTAGGTCTTTTATCAACTGTTTTGGCAAAGCTTGAATATCTCAACCCCGCAGGCTCTGTAAAGGACCGTGTTGCCCTTTCGATGCTCAACGATGCCGAAGAAAGAGGAATACTCACACCCAACTCGGTAATTATTGAACCGACAAGCGGAAACACGGGAATAGGACTTGCTATGGTCTGTGCGGCAAGAAATTACAGACTTATCATCGTTATGCCCGATTCAATGTCGCTTGAGCGCCGTCAGCTTATGACAGCATACGGTGCTGAGCTTGTGCTGACAGACGGCTCGCTCGGTATGGCAGGAGCAATAAAAAAAGCCGATGAGCTTGCACGTGAAATTCCGAACAGCATCATTGCAGGACAGTTCACAAATCCCGCAAATCCGAAAATTCACTTTGAAACAACAGGCCCTGAAATATATGACGACACAGACGGAAAAATCGATATTTTCGTTGCCGGTGTCGGCACGGGCGGAACGATAAGCGGTGTCGGCGAATACTTGAAATCGAAAGATCCCAACATAAAAATTGTCGGTGTCGAGCCTGCATCAAGCGCCGTGCTTTCGGGCGGAAAAGCGGGTGCGCACGGCTTGCAGGGCATCGGTGCAGGATTTATTCCCGACGTGTTGAATACGGATATAATAGATGAGATAATAACCGTTACAGAAGAAGAAGCGTATGAAGCAGGCAGGCTCATTGGCAAAAGCGAGGGTGTGCTTGTCGGTATTTCCTCGGGCGCTGCCGCACACGCCGCATTCACGCTTGCAAAACGCCCCGAAAACAAAGGCAAAACAATAGTCGTGCTTCTTCCGGACACAGGTGACAGATACCTTTCAACACCTCTGTTCCGATAAGTGAAAATCATAAGGGGCCGGCTCATTTAAGGAAATAACTCCCCAAATAAGTCGCCCCATGTATTTTTTTGAATATTTATTCTGTAGGGGGGTGCAAGCAGTTCGTATACGAACTGCGCACTCCCGCTTTTAGTATATTTATACATTTCGAGGCGGACGACCAATGGTCGTCCCTACAAAGTTTACCATATATTTCCTTAAATGAGCCAACTCCTAAAATGGGCTTGCGCCCATTTCAGACTACTGACAA
>JAZNEN010000228.1:0-10085 GCA_045588615.1 Eubacteriales bacterium | reverse complement strand
CTGCGGAGGAGATAAAAACAGTATAAGCGCACACATACAGGACGATGTTACAGCAGTGCTTCGCGTCAACGGCTGTGATCTGAAACGCATAGTGTGTATGAGAAGATTTTATTACCCCGGTATAAAAGAGGGCGATATAATCGGTTATGTAAATTATTTAAACGGCGACCTTTCGATCGCCACAGCTCCTATATATGCGGACTTTGCTGTTGAATACGCAGAGGATGACCGTGGATTTTTGGAAAAAATAAAGGATCTTATAAGCTGATGGAAAAAATGAGGATACAAAAGTATCTGTCGCTTTGCGGGGTAACATCCCGCAGGGCGGCGGAAGACGATATAAAAAACGGTATTGTATATGTTAACGGCAAAGTATGCACCATAGGACAGGTTATTGACCCCGAAACGGATACTGTTACATACAAAGGTAAAAAGGTGTTTCAGAAACGGGAAAATGACCGCATATATATAATGCTTAATAAGCCGCGCGGCTACATAACGACCTCAAGCGATGAATTGGGGCGCAAGACTGTACTTGATCTTGTATCCGATATTCCTGAAAGAATATACCCTGTAGGCAGGCTTGACCGCGATTCAGAGGGGCTGTTACTTTTGACAAACGACGGTGAGCTTACAAATATTCTGACACATCCCACGCACAAAATACCGAAAATATACCATGTAAAATTCAGCGGTAAAATAACGGATGAACAGCTCGAAGTATTAAGAAGTCCACTGACGCTTGACGGATATAAGATAAAGCCTGTACAAACTGAGGTAGTACGTCTTACAGATAACGAAACAATCCTTGAATTTACACTTTTTGAAGGACGAAACCGACAGATAAGAAAAATGGCAGATGCGGCAGGTCTTCGTATAATAAGGCTTACAAGAATTGCCATAGGTAATATAAAGCTCGGCAATTTAGCGCCGGGAAAATACCGTTATCTTACGGGAAAGCAAGTTAAATATTTAAAGGAAAAAGGGGTATAAAATGCTGACTGTTAAACCCATTCAGGACAAGCGGGAGCAAAAGGATATCTGCAATCTTTGCGGTGTGAAATACGATGAGGAGCACTTTTGCTATGGCGGGTATAAAGACGATATTCTCACCGCCTGCTGTCAGTTTTATCTTAACGGTGAATACGGAACGATCGATGAGATCGCCTACGTTCCCGGTCAAGAAGACCGTGATTTAATTATACTTATCGGTATGTCGGCAATAAGCTTTATTGACATATGCGGGGTAAAAAAAGTGATATATACAGGAAAAAACGATGAGTTTGCCAAAGCGCTCGGTTTTATAAAAAATGAAAACGGTATTTATTCACTTGATATAATTCCTCATAAATGCTGCGGTGGATCACATTGACGAAGTATATCTTAATTGCACTTTTCGTTCTTTTGCTGGTGTATTCCGTTTCATGCATCTGCGCCGCACTGTATGCCCTGAAAAGAAAGAAAACACGAAATACCGATACATTTTTAAAAATTCTTGATGACCCATCAAAAGCGTATGCGCACGAGCATGCAAAAAGATGTATAAAAAGAATAGATCTGCTTAAATCATCAATGACAGAAACACTTTGCATAGAAAGCTTTGATGGATTGAAACTGAAAGCGTATTATGTTCCCTGCGGAAAAGAAACTGACAAATTTGTACTGCTCGTACACGGATATGATTCAGATGCTTTCACTGCTTTCGGTACACAGATAAAATTTTATAAGGAGCTTGACTTTGATATTGTCGTCATAGATCAAAGGGCGTGCGGAAAATCTGAGGGAAAACATGTGACCTTTGCAGTTAATGAAAGCCGTGATGTTGCATCTTGGTGTAACTTCATACTAAAAAGATTTACAAACTGCAAAAATATCGTTTTGCACGGAATCTCTTTGGGCGGCGCAAGCGTGTTGTTCTCAATCGGCAGGCATTTGCCGAGTGAGGTCAAGTGTATTATAGATGACTGCGGTTTTGACAGTCCTGAGGGGATACTGCACCATGTGCTTAAAAAAGATTATCGACTTCCCCGCTTTGTAAGGGAAGGTGTCATTTTCTTTTGTGAGATAATTTGCAAATGTAAATTCCGCGGTGTCAACACAGAGGATATTTTAAAAAATACTGAGCTTCCTATACTTTTTATTCACGGTGCACTTGACACATACGTTCCTTACTATATGACCGAAAATAATTTCAGGGCAGTTAAAAATCCCTTTGAATTTTACACAGTTGATAATGCACACCACGCAAATTCCTTCATTTGCGATGAGGAGGGCTGCAACAATGCTGTAAAAAGGCTTCTCGATTTTGCTTTTAAGGAGAAAAAATATGAAAGATGAATATTTGGAAAAAAGCCGCCTTTTGAAGCTTTGCCGTGAAATAAATAACGGACTGTTCTCTGACGACGCAAAAGACGATATTCGGCAGCTGCTTAATTTGTACAATCTATGCGGAAACAGGACCGACAAGGATAACGCAAAACGCATGGCGTCAAAAAACAAAGCGGACAAAAAGCAGCTTTTGAAGATCGTGTATATTTCATTTGTGAATATGTTTGAGCTTGATCTTAATTCGAGCGAACGGCTTGTATTCGCCGAGGAAATATTAAAAGACGGCGGTTTTATATATCAATCGGGAAAATACGGAACAAGAAGCATTACAATGGACTTTCTGCGTTTGGCAAAAGACATATTATGCGATGAATTTTATGATAAAAACGAAGAAAAAAAACGGGAAGAACTTCTGGTGCGTGCCCAAAAATTCTCCCGTTTCAAAATTATTTTATTAAACAAGGTCAGTTGACGACATTTACAGGCGTACCGATTTGGTACGCTTTTATGTTTTCTGCAACTGTATTGATAAGTCTTATACGCGACTGCAGAGATGCCCATGCAACATGAGGTGTTATTGTACAGTTTTTAGCCTTCAATAAGGGATTCCCCTCTTTCATCGGTTCAACCGTTAAAACATCAAGTGCCGCACCTGAAATCGTACCGCTGTTCAAAGCAGCTGCCAAGTCAGCCTCGTTTATGACACCGCCTCGCGATGTATTTATAAGATATGCTGTGGGCTTCATGAGCGAAAGTGTTCTTTCACATACAAGCTCACGGTTTTCATCTGTCAGAGGAGCGTGAAGTGTAAGATAATCGCTTCTTTTAAAAAGCTCATCGACATCTACATATTCATAGTCATTATCACGTATCGTCCTCGTGCACGCAATTACATTCATTCCGAGAACCTTTGCACATTCCGCAACCTTGCGTCCTATAGCGCCCATGCCGTAGACACCGAGAGTCTTTCCGTAAAGCTCGGTAATAGGATACGGAAAATATGAAAATGCATAAGACTTTATCCATTCTCCGCTGTGCGTTGACTCATTGTAGTCATGAAGCGATGTTGCATGCGAAAGAATAAATGCCATTGTAAGCTGAGCCACCGAATATGTCGAATAACCGGGAACATTGACAACAATGATCCCCCTTTTTTTCGCTTCATCAATGGATATATTGTTATAACCGGTTGCGAAAAGCCCGATATACTTAAGATTTTTGCAACTATCCATAATATCCGCATCTATTACGGCTTTATTGCAGAGCAATACCTCGCAGTCTTTTGCAGCCTCTATTATTTCGTCATGCGGCAAAATATCGTAATACGACACCTCACCAAGTGCCTCGATGGGGGAAAAATCTATATCCCCCACCGTAAGCGTGCATTTATCAAGTACGGTTATTTTCATAAGTACCTTTCAAACTCCTCTTTCGTTATGGCAACAGCTGAATAAAACAAGAGAAATGCATACATAAGCACAGAAAGTACAAGTGACACGATTACAAGCGTGTTATTGTACAGCAGAGCTGCCTCGCCGTTAAAAGCAGAATTTGCACACACAAACATCATAAGCATTGCTACAAGCGATGCGATATGCGATGCTGAAGCAAAATTGCTCTTATCCTTGAATATGACAACAGTTATAAATATCGATGCCATAAGAAGAGCTAAAAGTGTAAGTATCGTAAAGAAATAGTCAGTCCACTTTGTGTCGCCAAGCTCCTTTAAAAGCTGTTTTTCAGCTTCAGTAAGAGCTATCGAATCCAAAAGTGTTTTACCCATACCGCCAAGCATCGTTACAAGCATCAGCACAAACGCTCCGATACCGAAAAGCGATGACAAAGATATCAATATTTTTTTCATAAGCACCTTATATCTTGAAATATTTAACAGCAGATTCAAACAGCTTCATATCATAGTTGCCCGGCACGTTTTTATAAAGTCCGTCGCTGTATCTTTCTGTGTGTCCCATCTTACCGAGTATTCTGCCGTCGGGAGATGTGATACCTTCAACAGCATAATATGAGCCGTTGGGATTATATGCTATATCAAATGTAGGTTTACCGTCTGGGTCAACATACTGTGTTGCGATCTGTCCGTTTTCCACGAGTTTTGCAAAAAGGTCATCGGGACAGATAAATCTACCCTCACCGTGAGATATCGGAACTGCATATATTTCATCGGGATTTGTCGCAGAAAGCCACGGAGATTTATTGGAAGCCACACGTGTGTTTACGATCTTTGACTGGTGGCGGCCTATCGTGTTAAATGTCAGTGTCGGACAGTTAACGTCTGTTTCAACTATCTTACCAAACGGAACGAGTCCGAGCTTGATAAGCGCCTGAAATCCGTTACATATACCTGCCATAAGTCCGTCACGGCAATTCAAAAGCTCATCAACCTTTTCGTGAATAAGAGGGTTGCGGAAAAATGCCGTTATAAACTTACCTGAACCTTCAGGTTCGTCACCGCCCGAAAATCCTCCGGGAACGAATATTACCTGTGACTTTGCAATTTTTTCTGCAAATGCTTCAGCGCTTGCTGTAACGTCAGCCGATGTCATATTGTTGATAACAAATATTTCAGCCTCACCGCCTGCAAATGTAATTGCCTTTTCTGTATCGTATTCACAGTTTGTACCTGGGAATACAGGTATCAGGAATTTAGGTTTTGCAACTCCTACCTTCGGTGACGGATACGATGATGCTTTATACGAATAAGCTGTAATTTCTTCTTTCTTACTTTCTATATTACAGGTGTATACATCCTCAAGCTCATCCTCATAAAGCTTTTCAAGTGTGCAAAGGCATATCTTCTCACCGTTATAGGTAAGAGCGTACTCCTCCGTTGTGTAACCGAGTGTCTTGCCGATATTTGAATCGTCTGAAAGTTCAAGAATAAAGCTTCCGTAAGAATAGCCGAAGATCTCATCCTTTGTGATTGCTTCATCGTAAGCAAAGCCTATCTTGTTACCGAGCGACATTTTCATTATACCCTCAGCAACACCGCCATATACAGGTGTATATGCGGAAAGCACCTTGCCTTCTTTTATGAGTTTACCTACAAGTGCGAAATTATTTTTGAGGGATTCAACCGTGGGAAGACCGTTTTCACGGTATTCGGGATTGATTATAACGACCTTTGAGCCTGCCTTCTTGAATTCGGGAGAAATTGCATTTCTGCAGTCACCGCATCCTACAGCATAGGAAACGAGTGTGGGGGGAACGTCGATATTTTCAAACGTACCGCTCATTGAGTCCTTGCCGCCGATAGATGCAATTCCAAAGTCAAGCTGTGCTTTAAGTGCGCCGAGCAGTGCCGCAAAGGGCTTACCCCAACGCGCGGGATCATCCTTCGGCTTTTCAAAATATTCCTGGAATGTCAGATACATATCAGGGCTTTCAACACCGCTGCAAGCAAGCTTACAGAGCGATTCAACAACTGAAAGATATGCGCCCACATACTGATTTTCAGACATGATAAAGGGATTGTAGCCCCATGCAATAACAGACGCTGTATTTGTCTTGTGCGGTCCTACGGGAAGCTTTGCGATCATCGTCTGTGCAGGTGTGCGCTGGTACTTACCGCCAAACGGCATAAGGACAGTGGATGCACCTATCGTTGAGTCAAATCTTTCTGAAAGTCCGCGCTTGGAGCAAACATTATAGTCACTCGCAAGCTTTTTATATTCGTCTGTAAAGGAACCGTTTACAGTCTTTTTGCTTATTTTCTTGTCAGCAACGGAAACGCCGATATGCTTTTCAGCACCGTTTGAATTCAAGAAGTCACGTGAAATATCAACGATAACATTTCCGCACCATTCCATCTTAAGACGTTTTTCTTCAGTTACGGTTGCAACTATTGTTGATTCGAGGTTTTCTTCCTTTGCAATTGAAATAAACTTTTCAACATCAGCCGGATCAAGCACAACTGCCATTCTTTCCTGTGATTCACTTATTGCAAGCTCAGTACCGTCAAGTCCGTCATATTTCTTCGGAACAGCATCGAGATTTATGTAAAGACCGTCTGCAAGCTCACCTATGGCGACGGAAACACCGCCTGCACCGAAGTCATTACATCTCTTGATAAGTGTTGATGCTTCGGGATTTCTCATAAGTCTTTGCAGCTTTCTTTCTTCGGGCGCATTACCCTTCTGTACCTCAGCACCGCAGGTATGAATAGACTCTGCTGTGTGTGATTTTGATGAGCCTGTTGCACCGCCGCAACCGTCACGGCCTGTTCTGCCGCCGAGAAGAACAACAATGTCACCGGGAGCCGGCACTTCACGTACAACGTTCTTTTCGGGAGCTGCACCGACAACTGTACCTATTTCAAGTCTTTTCGCAACATAGCCGGGGTGATAGATTTCATCTACCTGACCTGTTGCAAGACCTATCTGGTTACCGTATGAGGAATAACCTGCCGCTGCAGTTGTTACGATCTTTCTCTGCTGGAGCTTACCGGGAATTGTATCTTCAACCGATACGTGAGGATCAGCCGCACCTGTTACACGCATAGCCTGATAAACGTATGCTCTGCCTGAAAGCGGGTCACGGATAGCACCGCCGATACACGTTGCCGCACCGCCAAAAGGTTCAATTTCCGTCGGGTGGTTGTGTGTTTCGTTTTTGAAAAGAAGAAGCCACTTCTGTATCTCACCGTCAACGTCAACGTCTACCTTGACTGTACAAGCGTTGATCTCTTCACTTTCGTCAATTTTAGGAAGCTTACCCTTGACCTTGAGATATCTTGCACCGATCGTTGCGATATCCATAAGATTTATGGGCTTTGTACGTCCGAGCTCTGCTCTTATCTTTATGTATTCATCATACGTATTCTTAACGTCTTCATCTTCAATATCAGCAGAGTCAATAGTCGTCAAAAATGTTGTATGGCGGCAATGGTCAGACCAATACGTGTCGATCATTCTGATTTCTGTTATAGTGGGATCTCTTTTCTCTTGTCTAAAATAGTCACGGCAGAAGCGTATATCATCTGCATCCATTGCAAGGGAGTATTTCTTGACAAACTCCGCAAGCTCATCCCCTTCCATATCGATAAAGCCGTGAAGCGTCTCAACAGATGTGGGAATATCGTATATATCCTTCAAAGTGTTCTTTGTTTCAAGGCTTGCCTTTCTCGACTCAACGGGGTTGATGATATATTTTTCTATCTTTACCTTTTGTTCATCTGTAAGCTCACCGTCAAGATAATAAACCTTTGCAGTTCTTACAACAGGACGTTCAGCACCTGTCAAAAGCTGTATGCACTGTGCGGCTGAATCCGCCCTCTGGTCAAACTGACCGGGAAGATATTCAACTGCAAAAACGTATGCACCGCCGTCATCGGGCAGAGTTCTGTAAACATAGTCAAGCTGGGGTTCTGAAAAAACGGTATTGATACTCTTTTCGAAAAGAGCTTCGTCGAGATTTTCAACATCGTATCTATTGAGTAATCTTACACCTTTAAGTGATATACCAAGCTGTGTGGAAAGCTCCGCACAAAGAGAAGAAGCTTCATTTGAGAGTGCGGGATTTTTTTCTGTATATATTCTGTAAACCATAGTTAAACTTCCTTATTTAAGTGCTTTAAGTGCAGTCTGTCCGATATCGGAGCGCATATGTTTCTTTTCAAAGCTTATCATTTCTGCGCCTTCATAAGCCTTTTTAATTGCATTTTCAAGTGTGTCTGCTACAGCTGTGACACCGAGGACACGTCCGCCCGATGTAAGTATCTCACCGTCATCGGAAAGCTTTGTACCGGCGTGGTAAACGGTGACATTATCAAGCTTTTCAACATCACCAAAATCAATGACCTTGCCTGTTTCGTATTTCTTGGGATAACCGCCCGAAGCAACAACGACACAGCAAGCGGCACCGCCATCAAACTCAACACTTATTTCATCGAGTCTTTCATCCTCAACAGCCTTCATAATTTCAAAAAGGTCTGTTTTCAAAAGCGGTAAAACGACCTGTGTTTCGGGGTCGCCGAAACGGCAATTATATTCAATAACATACGGCTTACCGTCACATATCATAAGCCCGAAGTAAAGACATCCTTTGAACGTTCTTCCCTCTTTTTTCATTGCTTCAACTGTAGGCAGGAATATTTCCTTCATACAAATATCTGCAATTTCAGGTGTATAGCAGGGATTGGGGGCAACCGTGCCCATTCCGCCCGTATTGTCGCCCATATCGTTATCAAGCGCACGCTTGTGATCCATTGAGGAAATCATAGGAACAATTGTTTTTCCATCCGTAAATGCTAAAACGGAAACTTCAACACCCTTTAAAAACTGCTCAATTACAATATTTGAACCGCTTTCGCCGAAAATTTTGTCCTCCATCATTGAAATGACAGCCGCTTTTGCAGAATCAAAATTCTCTGCAATTACAACGCCCTTACCGAGTGCAAGTCCGTCAGCCTTGATAACTATCGGATATGATGACTTTTCAAGATAATCAATAGCTGATTTCTTATCGGTGAATACCTCATAAAACGCTGTTGGTATTCCGTATTTTTTCATAAGATCCTTTGAAAAGACCTTACTGCCTTCAATTATTGCGGCATCGGCACACGGACCGAAGCATTTGATTCCGACATTATGAAGCGCATCTACAGCACCCAAAACAAGCGGATCATCAGGTGCTACAACAGCAAAATCAATTTTATTTTCGACAGCAAATTTAACAATTCCGTCAATATCCTTTGCGCCTATATTGACACATTCGGCATCAAGGGAGATACCGCCGTTACCGGGAAGCGCATAAAGCTTTGTTATTTCTTTGTTTTCTTTGAGCTTTTTGATAATCGTATGCTCACGGCCGCCGCCGCCTACAACTAGTACGTTCATTTTATCAACCTTTCATCAATGGTGGAACAGACGTATCTTTGTAAACGCCATTGCCATACCGTATTTGTCGGCACATTCAATTACAAGATCGTCACGGATAGAGCCGCCCGGCTCCGCAATATATTCAACACCGCTTCTTCTGGCACGTTCAATATTATCGGAGAACGGGAAAAACGCATCAGATCCGAGTGAAACACCTGACATTGTTGCAAGGTATGCCTTCTTTTCCTCACGTGTGAGAGGTTCGGGGCGTACAGCGAAGAAATTCTGCCATACATCATCCCCTGTTACATCCTCATAATCTTCAGAAACGTATACATCGATGCAGTTATTCTTATCAGCAAGCGCCATTCCTTCCTTGAACTGAAGGCTGAGCGTCTTGGGGTGCTGACGCAAGAACCACACGTCTGCTTTATTTCCCGCAAGGCGTGTGCAGTGAACTCGCGACTGCTGACCTGCGCCGACACCTATCGTCTGACCGCCCTTTGCGTAGCAAACGGAGTTTGACTGTGTGTATTTGAGTGTGATAAGCGAGATAACAAGGTCACGCTTTGCGTCATCCGGAATTTCCTTT
The DNA here is from genome assembly GCA_045588615.1 of Eubacteriales bacterium. Lineage (GTDB taxonomy): Bacteria > Bacillota > Clostridia > Oscillospirales > CAG-272 > RGIG7213. The sequence continues at coordinate 329 of JAZNEN010000228.1, read as the reverse complement.
TTAGCTGTTACAACCTCGGAAAGAATATCGTTGTCTATTTTAAGATCGTTTCTTCCCTGCTCAAACGTAATACCGTATACCTGCTTACGCTCAATAGGATCTGGAGTGTAGTTTTCGTCGATCTTTACTATGTTATATGCGCCCTTGCGCTTTGATTTAAGTATTTCAAGTGCTTCATCTGTATATCCGGGAGCAATAACACCGTCGGATACCTCACGCTTGATTATAAGTGCTGTTGCCTTATCACAGACATCGGAAAGCGCTATCCAGTCGCCGAAGGATGACATTCTGTCAGTTCCTCTTGCTCTTGCATATGCCCAGGCAAGGGG
>JAZNEN010000227.1:0-5561 GCA_045588615.1 Eubacteriales bacterium | reverse complement strand
TGCTCTGTTAACAAATTATCAATAGACTTTATTTTCCAAATAATACTATAATTACTATATAAGTAAAAAATAAACAAATTTGTAATTTGGAGTGATTATTATGAGCTTGAGTTTTGAATGTGAAAAGTACAGCTGTGCTTCGGTGAAAGAGTTTTATTTTTCTTACCGCCTGTTCAGGTGCAAAACAGAAAACGGTGAGGTGATTTTTTCATTACTCGTATCACTTTTTGAAAATGGAAAATTTTCGGATGAACGCTTCGTTTTTGATATTACAAGAAAAGAAAAAGATGCCGAAAAAATTTTCGACATCATATGTAAAAACTATGTAACACCGTATGCGCTTGACGAGTGTCTTGATTCGATTTTTGATATGTCAGAGTAAAAAAGAGCCGCATTTGCGACTCTTTGAGTTTACATTATATTAAGTACTTCTCCCATTACAACGGGAACTTCTTCTCCATTTTCGGTTGATTTGAAGAAGTGTTCATTTATCTTTACAGCATTTTTTTCAAGCAACATTATTACAGTGCTTCCGCCGTATAGAAACATACCTTTTTCCTCGCCCTTTGTAACTCTGCAACTGTCTTTGTGAAGATTTTTGATCTTTCCGACGAGCAAAGCGCCCACTTCCATTTGAATAATATTACCGAATCTTTCTGTTCTTATCTCGGTATATTCACGGCAGTTTTCGATGAAAACGGGTAGTGTTTCGAGCGCTATCGGTCTTACCGTATGTAACCTTCCTTTGAGGAAAACATTATTACTTTTGTATCCGTCTGAAGGATAACAGTACCTGTGGTAATGGTGCACACACAGTCTGAAAACGAGGCATACACCGCCGTTATATTTATCTGCAAGTGTATCATCTTTAAGTAATGACTTTAATGTATAGCTGCTTTGTTTTATAGGAAGCACGGTATCTTCGTTGATGTAATAAGCGCTTAAAAGTCCGTCACACGGTGAAATAAGCGTATTCGCATCATGATCGATCATACGCTTTCCTTCTTTTATCTTTCTGCAAAAACAGTCGTTAAAACATTTGAAATTGTCACATTCATAATCTGAAAGGTCAATGTTATTCTTTTTTACAAATGAAGATATAAGAGGCTTTGAAAGCGGCGAATCAAGAAAAGCTCCGCATATTTTCGAGACTGTAACAGAAGTCAGAGGCTTTAAAATAAGTCTGCCTGCCTTTGTTTTATAAAGAAAATGTAAAAGCGAACCGTCGTTATTTTTTACTGACATATATCCCCCGTCTTATTTGCTGCTCTGTGTTTTTTTCTTAAATAGATATATCTTAAAAGTATTGAAGATCCGCAAATGAATATGCAGAAGTAAAAGGAAAGAGAACGGGATAAAAGCTCAAGATGAACTGCCTGACTGCGTGACATTATACTGCGCAATCCGTCCATCATTATGAAATCGTAAATTCCTATTCCGCCGGGGACAGGAACGGTGTTTGATCCAAGCACAGTATAAGCCTGCAAAAACCATACATCAAGTGCTTCGGCTAAGGAAGTGCCGACTGTTGCCATGTAAACAAATACTGTTACTGTGATTTGCGAAACTCTCTGTAACAAATTCAAAAGAAAAGCAAGCCACATTATTTTTTTGTGTGTGATAATTATGTTTATGCATTTACGGTAATTATCCATATGTGTGTCAAGCTTTCGCTGTCTTGCTTCTTCATTTTTCAAAATTCGTATTTTGCAAAGTGCATGGATACACCCTCTGCAGATGCGGTGCAACAGTTTTCTGTTTATAAGAAGCATAGACAGAAAAAAGGCAAGAATAAGCTGTGAAAGAAAACCTATAACAATTAAAATTCTCGATGTTATGCCGTATGAAAAAAATGCATCCGATCTTAATATAAAACAGATTATACCGATGAAAATAACGGATGCTGTGTACATAAGGAGATTAAGAAGCAGGGCGGCTGTAACCATTACGCCCTTCATTCCGTCTTTAACCATAAAATATGCACTTGCCGGCTGACCCCCTGTAGCTGACGGTGTTACAGCGGAAAAATAAATATCTGCAGCAGAATATATATACCCGTTTAAAAGCTTTGTTTTATAGCCGAAAATACGGCATATTACGGTCAATGCCAATCCTTCAAAAAGAATGAACATCATCATGCTTAAAAGAGATGCGCATATCCATAAGGGCGATGCTGTTTTTATATAATTAAAAAATTCACCGAAAGAAAATTCCTGACTTTGCCATATGATAAGCAGTATGCTTGTCAATGCAATTAAAACGAAAACGAGCGAAAGCAAGAAATTTCTGTTATGAAAAATGCGGGAAATCTTATTCTTGTTCATGTATAATATTACCTTTAAAGTTTAATGCGATATGATATTCTGTCAAATACTTTCCATATCGAAAAATGTTTTGAAATCGCCCACCCGATCTCGACAAAAAGCACACCCGCGATGATATCTATAAAGAAATGCTGTTTTACAAATACAGTGGAGGCAAATACGAAAAATGTGAAGACAAGCTGTACCCAAGAATACCATCTTGGGGCTTTTTTCATCAAAAGCGAGCCCTTGAAGCATAACCAGCTTGACATACAATGCATTGACGGAAAGAGGTTTACAGGGGTATCAAGCCGATATATCACATTTGTAAGTATATGCCAGATACTGTTGTTTTCAACTGTTGGGCGCACGATCGAAGTCGGCAGTGCCAGAAAACAAATCATACATAAAATGTTGGAGATTATGTCACTTGTCAAAATTTTAAAGCACGATTCTTTACCGGAGTGTGCGTGGTACACGTAAGAAAAGAACCATTGTGCATATGACAGTATGTAAAACAGAATGAAGAAGGGTACAAACGGGATCGCTTCGTCAATGGGAAGCGAAAGGTCGTAATGTACCCTGTTTTCCGTTATCAGCTTTGTAAAAAAATAATGCGAAAATCTGAATATTACCGCAACCGTAAGCGGAATATACGCATATGGCGGCAATATACAGGTAAGCTTTTTTGTAAATTTCACAGGCTTATCAACTTTCTTTAATTGACATAGGATGAAATATTATTTACTGCGATAACTACTATAATATCATATATTGTTTCAAAAAGCAATACAAAATATGCAAAATATGTTATATGATCTCAGAATAACTGCCGAGATACTTAAAGTCCTCGCACATTCCGTCGAGCTCACTCATAAGGCGCGCAAATTCTTCGGAATATACAGATGTTTCAAGATCGAAATAGAACATAAATTCAAAGTCGCGCTCAGGAATAGGACGGCTTTCAAGCTTTATGAGATTTATTCCCAAAGAGTAAAATCTTGCAAGTACGCGGTAAAGCGCACCGGGCTTGTGAGGAAGTATCATCATGACAGATGTCTTGTCAGCACCGGGATATATTTCAAGATTTTTTGAAATGCAAATGAATCTTGTGTGGTTGTTTCCCGCGTCTTGTACATTGCTTTTGACGGTATTCAAACCGTACAGCTCAGCACAGTGTCTTGAAGAAAGGGCGGCAATATCACGCCTGTCGCTTTTTGCAACAGTCTGTGCCGCAAGTGCTGTGTTTTCACACGGTGTTATCTTGATGCCGGGCAAGGTCTTGAGAAATTCGGAGCACTGTGCAAGTGCCTGCTCCTGAGACAAAATTTCTTTGATTTCGGAAATATCGACGCCGGGCTTTGCGAGAAGACTGTGATCTATTTTTATTCTTGTACTGCGCACAATATGGAAGTTCCTGTTTATCATAAGATCGTAAACCTTATTTACTGAGCCTGCCGTGCTGTTCTCTATAGGAAGTATGCCGTACCTGCACATACCTTTTTCAATGGCTGTGAATACGTGCTCAAAGGTTGAACAATACATGATCTTGCTGTCGCGGAACAACTTGTCGCATGCGATCTGCGAATATGCCCCCTCCGTGCCCTGACAGGCGACTATGGGAGATTTCGGAAACAGTTTTTCTGTGTTGTCTATAGCGTTAATTATATCTGTATACAATTTGCTTTCTTTGCCGAGGATGCTTCCCTGATATGAGCGGCTCAGCTCAAACATAAGTGAGTACAGCACGCGTATATAGTCTTTCATATCTTCCTCAGCCATATCGCTTACAGAGGCGAGTTTCTCTCTTTCTCTTACAGCATCGAGCACAGGAAGGGAATTATTCTTTTTATATTCTGCAATATCCTTTGCTGTTTCCATCCTTTTTTGAAAAAGCTCAACGAGCTGTGTATCGATTTCATCTATTTTGTTTCTCAGGTTACTAATGTCCATTTTTCTTACTCCATTATCTCTCTTATTTTACGTACTTTGTCCGCAACATCGGCAAACTGTTCGGGGGTAAGTGACTGTGCACCGTCACACCAAGCGTGCAAGGGGTCATTATGCACCTCTATCATAAGACCGTCAGCACCTGCCGCGGCGGCCGCGAGAGCCATCGGCTTTACAAGTTTTGATATACCTGTTGCGTGGCTCGGGTCAACTACAACAGGGAGGTGGGAAAGCTCTTTGAGCATCGGAACAGCGGCAAGATCGAGAGTGTTTCTCGTGTATGTTTCATACGTCCTGATACCTCTTTCGCACAGGATTATGTTGCAGTTACCTGCGGACATAATGTATTCCGCGCTCATCAGAAGCTCCTTCATAGTGTTTGCAAGTCCTCGCTTTAAAAGTATAGTCTTGTTTGTTTTTCCAAGCTCCTTCAAAAGCTCAAAGTTTTGCATATTACGTGCTCCGACCTGAATCACATCGACATCTTCAAAAAGCGGCAGATGATTACTGTTCATGATCTCGGTGATAACAGGCATGCCGATGACTTTTTTTGCTTCAATAAGAAGCTCAATGCCGCTAGATTTCAAGCCTTGAAAGTCGTAAGGAGATGTTCTCGGCTTAAACGCACCGCCGCGCAAAAGTCCCGCACCTGCACTCTTTACGCTTTCGGCAACGGAAATAATCTGTTCACGCGACTCAACGGAGCAGGGACCTGCGATCATCGCAAAGTTTCCTCCGCCTATTTTTATACCGCCTATGTCAATAACGGTGTCATCGGGATGGAATTTTTTACTGCACTGCTTGAACGGCTCACTTACCTTTTTAACATTTTCGACAATGTCAAGACTTGCAATAAGATCCATATCGATGTTTGATGTATCGCCTATAAGACCTAAAACGGTATAGTTGTGTCCTTCGGAAATGTGAACATCAATATTTTGAACCTTAAGCCATTCTACGAGAGTATTCATCTGCTCATGCGTAGTACCTTTTTTCAGAACCGCAATCATTTTATTAAATCTCCTTTATAAAATTACATAAAAAACGGCACGAATTTTCTCGTGCCGCCAAATTTCAAAACTTTTGCACACAGGGTGAAAAATTCAGCAACACAAAACACTATTACCTTTAAAGCAAAAGCAAAAGTAATAGTAAAAATATGTAGCTGTAAAGCAAAACTTTTTCATTTTTTACACCCTTCCGTTGAAGTCGGACATAATGATATCACAACTTATAATGGATAATAAGAATTTTTTTTGTTTTTTTGGTAAACTTTAAATACATTTTGTATTCAACTATATGATATTT
>JAZNEN010000226.1:0-3155 GCA_045588615.1 Eubacteriales bacterium | reverse complement strand
CTTCGGGTTATGAGCCCGACGAGCTACCAACTGCTCCACTCCGCGATATGAAGTTGTGACCGGCTTAATGAAATGGTGCCGGAAACCGGGCTCGAACCGGTACGGGATATAATCCCACGAGATTTTAAGTCTCGGGCGTCTGCCTGTTCCGCCACTCCGGCACGCTGCCTCTCACTACTTAGCCAGTATATCACATCTTCTTGTTTTTGTCAATACTTTTTACAGAAAATCTTTAAAAAATATTTCAGATGCTTTTTAACAACGGTATAAGATTTGCCCTTTCCTTCTGTGTGTTCTTTTTTTCCTTCCCCGTTACGGGATCATAAAAATACTGATAACAGAAATATGCAACGCCTGCATAAAGCTTCAAATTTCTTGCATAATCAAGGCATCTGTACATTACATCTTTATTATTTTTCCATTCATCAGATGCGTCCTTTGCATATTCGTCCTTTTCAGCATACGCTTTTCCGAGTGTCATTCCTATGATAAGCCGTACATTTTTATTTGTGACAAGTGCCTGCCAATCATCGCAAAGCTTCATAAACGGGCACGTCGGATGTTCGATACCGAAATAGATCTGCGGACATATGTAATCAATAAAACCGTCTTCCGCACACCATTTGACAACATTTGCATAGTGCTTATCAAGCACCTGTGATATTACACCTGCCGGGCTTATTCCGAACAAAAGCTTTTCATTTTTGGATTTTGTCATTGAATAAAGTGAGGAAACGAGCTTATCAAGGCTCTGCCGTCTGAAATCTGCAAGTGAAAGTTCCCCGCCCTCTTTTACATACTTACCGTAAGAAAACCTGTCAAAGCTTTCATCTGTTGTCGGATAAAAATAATCATCCATGTGAAGTCCGTCAACGTCATAAAGATCAAGCAACTCGGATGCACCGTCAACTATCAAATTTCTTACTTCATCATAAGCGGGATCAAGATAGAAATTTTTTCCTACCTGCACTATCATTTTGCCGTTTATTGTTTCATCACAATACCATTTACCGATCGCAAAATCCTCGGAAACACTCTTTATTTCCTCCTCTGTCATGCAGCGCAAAGGGTTTATCCATGCGTGTATTGAGATATTGCGTTTATGCGCTTCATCTATCATGATACGAAGCGGATCGTATTCCGCTTCCCTGCCGTATGCACCAACAACATATTTACTCATTGTATAATACTTTGACGGATACATGCTGTCGGCATTCGGCCTTGTTTGCACGATAACCGTATTTATCCCTGTGTCGATAAGCTTGTCAAATATACTTTCAACGAGTGGTATAAACTCCTCTTTTGGTCTTTGCTGTCCTTCCTTACAGTATACTCCCCACATATCAAACTGTGACAGCCACATTGCTTTTACGTTATCATAATTTATCATAATTATATTTCCTCATCAATATTTTTTTTGTATCCTTCGCCAAACACAGATGTTGCGGAGGTTACCACAAGAAACGCTTCCTCATCTTCATGTCTTACGATATCTTTCGCCTTCGGTAAGTTTTTTGAATGTAACACACACATAAGAACTTCCTTTTTGGAATTTGTATATGCACCGTGTCCGTCAAGAACCGTCACGCCTGTTTCAAGTTCTGTCAGCAGTCTTTTTGATATAGCATCGGAATTTTCAGAGATTATATAGACAAGTCTTGCCGAGTCGCTTCCGTAGAGCACCGTATTGATGATACGTGTCTGCAAAAACGATGCAACGGCGGCATAAAGGGCAGCTGAAACGTTCCCAAAGGCAAACGCCGAGATCATTATTATCACACAGTCTATACCGAAGAAAAGACTCCCCGTGCTTATATGTCTGAATTTTGCGCGCAAAATTCTTATTATTATATCCGATCCACCCGTAGTTGCTCCGGATCTGAACACAAGCCCTATTCCGACACCTGTCAAAAGCGCTCCGAATATTGCGGCGAGCAGAACATCATCTGTCAGGATAACATCATGCCTTGCGACTATATCCATAACAACCGATGAAAGTGCGACAGTATAGAATGTTGAAAGAATAAATCTTCCGCCAAATTTGACAGCGCCGAGAATAAGTATCGGAACATTAAGAATGAACGACCATGTGCCCGTACCTATAATTCCCACCGTTTTATCGAGTATGATGGAAATTCCCGAAACACCTCCCGGTGCAAGTTCGTTACTTTCAAAGAAAAGCACAACACCGGCGCCGTATATAACAGCGCCGAGTGTTATTACCAAAAAATTATATACGTTTGAAAATTTTATTCTCATATATTACTTCATAAATATAGGGCCGATATTTCTCTCCGCAATAACATAAATAACATAATCAGGCTTGATCTCACGCAGAACACCATAGTCGATCTCATAATTCCACATTTCCTCGATATAAAGCTGTGAAAAATGCTCACCTATCTGCGGTATCAACTGCATCGCATATGAATCACGAACAAGATATGCAGAGGGAAGCTGATTGTTATTCACCGTAAATTTTATATCCCCGACAGCCTCGGGGCGAGATATCGTATCAGGCTTGTCGTATTTTTCATTTACACGGCTTTCGCTTTCAAGCACAAGATGCGGAACCCGTTCGTTTATTCGCTTGTCTATATCAAGGAATCCGGCAAGATCACCTCCGATGTCCTCATTATATCTGATTTTAAAATCTTCAAGCGCATAAGGAGCCGCAAGCGGGTGTTTTTTTGCAACTTCATTCATAATGGCACTGTATCCGAAATATGCACCAAGCTCTGTCCAATGTGTATCAGTCTGATAGTAGAGCTTACCGATATCCTTGTTTTCCATCATAATATCGGAAATATCTATGGCTGTAATTCCGTCAAGCTCTGATATTTTTTCGGTAAACAACTCAAGTCTGCTGACGTTCTTGCTTGAAACATGCGATTTTATGTCATCCGGAAGTTCGTCTTCGCCGTATACCGTTGCAGGGTTAGGCGCACACAAAATTATCATTTCCGTATTTTTACCGGTGAATTTCCTTATTTCACTGAGTTGTATATTGAACTGGCGCTGTAAATATTTTATCTGTTTGTCGGAAAATGTATTTTGTTTCGTAAAATCTCTTATTGTTTCTGTGTAATACAGTCTTGATCCTGTTCCAACTATAACATTCTCACTTTGCGCCATAACGTTTGACGGATTTACCG
>JAZNEN010000225.1:0-6910 GCA_045588615.1 Eubacteriales bacterium | reverse complement strand
GATATTCCGTGTCTGATATTATTGGTACAAAAGGTTCAGTTTGAAAATCTGTTATTTCATCTGCTTGTGTAACATATTCCGAGTCTTCATTTATGGGTGTCGTGTCGTCTTCAGCATCAAATGCTGTTGTATCCTCAGCCGGGGGGACATCTGTGATCTCTCCGAAAGTAAATGTAAGATCTGCGCTGACAGCACCGCCATCAAAAGATGGTTTCATTTCATTTGGTATAACAAAAGCGTCAAGCAAAATTGCCGATGAAAGCAAAATTAAAAATGCGGAATAAAAAACAGAAAACACAAATGGTTTTTTAAATATTTTCATAGTACACCTTTTTCATATTTATGACTGTATAATACACCATATGAATGTTTGCTGTGTGAAAAAAATGTGAAAGTTTACTGTGGAAAAAGAAAATATATAGTGCTGGCTCATTTTCGGGAATTGTTTCCAAAATGAGCCAGCACCTATTATCAAGACAGTGCAAAAATTATGTCACGGAGCTTTATCAAGTCGTTCGTATCTATATCACCGTCGCTGTCAATATCTGCGCCGTCCTTTATGATAGCCGTTTGTGAATTGCTTATGTAAAGACGCACGCGCACCATATCCTTACCGTTTATTCTGCCGTCTCCGTTGGCATCACCCAAAATAAAATCGGTATACATAATTTCACAGCTTATTCCGTATGTTGAACAGTGCTCCTGTATTTCCGTTGAAATATAGCATTTTATCAGTATATTATCACATTCTGAAAAAGCATACTCATTTACCGTCGTTACATTTTCCGTTACTGTGACATCATAAAGCTTGTCACAATCATAAAACGCAAGGCCGTTTATAGTCTTGACATTTGAAAGATTGATACCGCTTAAAAGATCGCAGTTTATAAATGCACCGCGGCCTACGGTCTCCGCCTTTGAATTAATTGTTAATGCCCCCGTTTTTCCTTCAGGACAGATATATACCGTTTTTTTTGAACTGTCGTAAAGAACACCGTTTTCTGCTGAAAAACTACCGTTACCTGCAGCAACCGCGATAGAAGAAAGTGATGAACATTCTAAAAAAGCATATCTGTGGATGGAACGCAAACTTATGGGAAGAGTGATATTTTTAAGTGCCGTTCCCGAAAAAGCACGCAGTCCGATTGATTCAAGTGATGACGGCAGCGTGATTGCGGACAAAGAAGAACATCCAAAAAATGCAAATTCACCGATATTTTTTACAGCGTTAAGAGAAACATCTGAGAGGGAAGTACATTCCGAAAAAGCCGCTTTGCCTACATATTTAACCGTTTCACCGAGTGATACGGATGTAATCGATGAAGAAGCAAAAGCGTGATTACCTATACTTTCAATGCAGTATACAGTAGATACGGATCTTATTCGTGTGTTGTTTTCAAATGCACCGTCACCGATCCCTGTAATTTTATAGCCTGCATAGAACAGAGGCAATGTGACATTTGTGTCGGTACCCGTGTAACCTTCGATCGTTGCCGCGTTATTTTTAACTGTTATTATAAAATCAGAAGGATCAGTTATTGCAACAAAGTCAACACCTGCTGATCTTGCAAATGTTTCGGCGCTTGAGCCTGCGACACCTGCAAGTGTAAACGGTGTGCTTGAGGTAAACGCTTTCGACTGTATTGAGGTTACAGACGGGGGAATATAAAGATATTTCAGCCTTTGCGCATTTGCAAATGCACCTGAAAATATATGTGTAACCGGTAGCCCGTCGTGATTTTCGGGTATAGCAATTGCATATTCGGAAGTTGTACAGCCCGAAACACCGTAACCGGTTCCGTATTTTGTGAAAGTAAATGAGGACTCCGTGTATTCGGGAAGCTCTTTGTTTGCTTCACGCTCCTGCTCGTACTGTATGGCATCATCTTCAGATGCGAAAAATCCGATATACTCAATGTCGATCGTACATCCCCAAAGCTCCACTTGATGCGAATGTAATGGATCCAAGCGGAAAATTGTTTTATTTGTCCAGTTTGTGCCTGCCTCAGTTGCGTCAACTATTACTGTGTTCCAATTGCCGTCAGGATTCCAGTTGATCAAGACGGAAGGCTCCGCACTTTTAAAATAAAGCTGACCGCCGACAGCATCTGTTGTTCTGTATTTTATCAAAACATACTTGTCAGCAATTGTGGCTTTGGTAGCTCTTAAATGTATGTAAGGGTCATTATTCAAAGCCTTGAATGTTACATAATCACCCATATTAATCATTTCGATTCCGCTGATAATATTATTTGGCGAATGACATAGTTCCTCACCTTGATAAATATCTGTAGCGGTAGCGGCAGTTGTAAACAGTGACATGAATACAAAAAGCGTTGAGCTGATAATAAAGGTAAGAGATAATTTTTTAAAACAGTTACTCATTTTATGCTCCGTTGAAAACAGGGCGGCGTGTTAAGTTCGCCGCCCAATATTTCGATCAGTTGCCTATGGATGATGTTATATTTTTAAGGTCATCTTGTGTTATTGTGCCGTTTCGGTCAAAATCACCGGCCGCTTCGTAACCGCTTGTTGATTGACCTAAAAGCTGTTTTTTGACTCTTATTACATCAACACCGTTAACTTCACCGTCGCCATTGTAGTCACCTGTGACAATTATAGTGCCTACTGTGACGAGAACGCCTCCGACATTACGTTTTACAATGTAACCGGAACCTGCAGTTTTTGAAGGATCTACCTGATATCCGTTATGGTCAAATATCACGCTGGGTGCATTGATATTAGCCAAAATATCGGCAACAGTTGTGTTGGGAGATACATCAAAGAGGTAGTTTTTACCTTTATATTCTTCGTATGAATAAGTGCTGAAGTCATGTAAGGGAATGTCGTAAGAATCTGCAAGTGTTACGTTTATTTTGAATGTACCGACAACGAAAGTTTTACCGGATTTTGTGTGGCCCTGTACAGTACCCGTGTGCGTACCTATTGTAAGATTTGAAGTATTGACCGTATCTGCAAATGCGTGACAATCCATGCAAGCGTCTACAAGATCCTTGGGCTGTGTTGCAATAACATCGGGGCGCTCCGATTTAGCAAGAATTATCGGCTCATAACCGTCAAACGTGAGCGTAAATCCGTTAAGACCGCTGGGAGCAAGTGCCCAACCGTGTGTAGAGAATGACTGTCCGTGCTCAATGTTCAATACGTCCTTGCTTGAAGGAGCATCAAATGCCTTGATAACAGCACTTAATTCGGATTCGATCGTGAGATTGATAAGTGCAAGAGGGAAGTTTTGTTCCTTTCCATTTGATGAAAGGGCACCCGATCTGGCTTTGATTATAATGATGTGGTTACCGGGGGACATCTGACTTACGTCAATTGTTCCGGTGTAAGCATTTATGCTGTGCGAACCATAGTTCGACATGTTTGTTTGAACATCCTGCCTGAATGAGGCATTCAATTGCTTCCAGTTTGTTCCGTAGTCAACGCTGTAATAGTAACCTGTCGTTTTAAGTGTTGAGATACCCCAACCTGCAAAGGTGAGTGTGGGATTTGTATCAGAGTTTATCGTGTAAGAGATCTCTGCAATTCTGTTTGCCTGTGAAGAGGATGCGGGAACGTCGATACCCGTTGCAAATGAGAACTTATCCTTCTGGAAATATGTACCGGGGTCGCTCGTGGAAGAAGGCATACCTTCATATACGGGGATGATAAACTTGAATTTGATGTCAAGGTTAGATGAAAGCGCTGTCTGCATTGTACGGCTTTCAGAGTAGGGAGCCATAAGATTCTGCATGTACTGATATGAGAAGTTTACGCATTCGCCGTTAATAACGCTTCGAGCATCAACGTTGAACTTCTGATAGTACAATGTGTGACGGTAAGAAGCGAGATATGTATCACGAAGCTTTACAACACCGCCCTCGATCGCCTTCATTCTTGTTGTCCAAGGACCTGTTTCAGCAACACCCTTCTGCGCTTCCTTCATACCGCCGAGCCAGATTGCGAAGTAACCGTCGCCTGCCGCACCGATATTGAAGTAGTTGTAATAACCGTTGTAATTTTTAAGTGAAGAACCGTATCCTGAAGAGGGTGCGCCGTTTGTACCGTTTATGTACGAATTATAAAGTGTTGTACCGCAAGAACCCGAAATAAGCGGGCTTGTGCCGTCCGTACCCTGTTCCTGCTTCAGACGTGCCGCAACAAATACGGGGTTTACGTTGTATCTGTCACCAAGCTCGATGAAGTACTGTGCGTATGTCTTCGTATTGCCTGCATCGGGAATGACTGCATTTGCCATAAATGTTCCCTTGAGGGCTGTTTCAACGTCTGCAACAGTGTAGGGAGTTGAACCCTTGTAAAGGTCAAGGAACATAAATATGTGTCTTTCGTCAAGGAAGTTTCTCGGGTCCATCGCATATTTAACAGCTGCTGTGTTAGCAGGATACCAGCCGGAGTCATATGATGTCCAGTTCTTTATGTAAGCACTGCCCGAATAAGATGAAACGAGGTTTCTGTGTTCGGGAGACATTTCCTTGGAAATTACATAATCCCATGTGTAAGGGCCGGGTCTGCCGTAATCACGGCTGAGCTGTGTAATGTTTGATGCTTCAAATATCCAGTCGGGGTGGATCATGTGAAGGTTTGTCAGCTTCTCCGCATAAGCTGCGGGGAAGCCGATATTAAGCATATGCTGATAATAAAGCTGATATTCACCTGCTGCAACACTTGTAAAGGGAATTACCGCAAGAAGTGTTGCCACGGTAAGTATGATTGCCAATATTTTCTTTGCTGATTTCATTTTTTACTCCTAAAAAGCTGATTATTTACCGATTAAAGCTGTCAATGCGCTAAGATCCGACTGTGAAATCGAATTTGTACCGTCGAAGTCTGCTGCTTCAATATATCCGTTTGTTTCAGCTGCTGCTATTTTCTTTGCACGGATAAGGTCCTTACCGTTAACGATACCGTCGCCTGTTGTGTCAGCTTTGACGATTATGATGGCTTCGTCAAATACCATTGAATATTTATAGTACTGAACCTTATATCCTGTCTTGAGAACACCTGATGATACTTCAAAGCCATTTTCATCAACAATTCTGCATTCATCATTGAGTTTTGAAAGAAGACTGCTGACGCTTTCGCCTGCGTTGATGTTTGTCATTGTTTTACCGCTTGCGGTGTTTCCGAGCTTGTATGCGCCTGCGTTGATTTCAATCTCTCCGCCTTCTGCAATACAGTTAAGTGTAAAGGAAGCGATAGGATATGTACCGCCGTCTGTAAGCTTTCCTCGTACCCTTACGACGTGTGTACCGAGACCGTAGGGAGTCATGTCAACAGAGGCGTTGAATGAGTTCATCGATCCGTGTGTATATCCGCTGATAGCGTTCTGTACGTCAGGGCGGAGACCTGCCTGTGCTTTTACCCAGTTACCGCCGTCTACACTGAACTCATAAGCTGAACGTGATGTTGTGTGTACGCTCCAGCCGCCGACAGAGAATACTGTCGAATCAGCAAAGTTGAATGTAAGTGAATTTCTTGTTACACCGCCTTGGGGTGTACCGCCTGCGGGCATTTCAATGTTTGACAAAAATCCCGATGTGTCTGTGAACTTTGTGCCGGGGTCCTTTTGAGGTGTGTCGGGCATTCCGCTGAATACGGGAATTGAGAATGTAAATGCGTTATCAACGATGTCGTATTCAAGATAACCCTGATATGTGCTGTATGCTTCGGAATATACCGCATATACAGTCTGCATATACTGTCCCCAGAACATACGTCCCGAACGGGGGTCAACATTGAACTTCTGCAAGTAGAGTGTATTCTGATACTGGTCTATGTACTTTTGCTTTACCTTCGGAATACCGCCTGTAAGAGCCTTCATATGTGTATTCCAGCCTTCAGACTGTGCTTCCTTCATTGCATTGAGGTAAATGTTGAAATAACCGTTACCGGAAGCGTTTATGTTGAAGTAATTGTATAAATTGTTGTACTGTGAGAGTGATGAGTAGCTGTAACCAGATGACGGAGCACCTTCGGAACGGTCTTTATAATAAGTATAAAGCGTTTCACCGCAAGCGCCGTTAAGCAGGGGCTTTGTGTTACCGTCAACACCCTTTTCCTGTCTGAGACGGGAAGCGATAAACATCGGGTCAATACCTACTGCAACAGATGTATTGTAAACGACCTGTGCGTATGTAAGTCTTTGAGGGTTATCGGAGCCGGGAACTACTGCATTGTGCATAAATGTACCTGAAAATACACGGTTTACGGATTCAACAGAGCAAGCGTTTGTGCTTGCGTTGTAGTTGAGGTCCTTGAACATGAAAATGCGCTTTTCATTCATGAAGTTTCTCGGGTCCATAAAGAACTTCAAAGTTGCCTCGCTGACAGGGCGCTTACCTGAGTCATAAGAACCTGTTGTATTGAGCCAATAAGCTGAATAATCAGAGTCCTTATCGATAAGGTTGTTATCTTCACCGCCCGAAGGACCCCAGATCTCATTGTATATGACGTAATCCCAAGTGAAGCTCGAATTGATGTTTGTGATCATCAAAGGCTCAAATATCCATTGGGGGTGCTGTACGTGCAGGTCTGCAAGACGTGTTACGTATGTTTCGGGGAAGCCCTTGTTACGAAGCGACTGCTTGTATGCTTCGTCACCAAGTGCTGGATTTGCATTTGCTGTTAAAGACATACAGGAAACGATAAAAGTGACAGCAAGCAAAATAGATAATGCTCTTGTTAAGTGTTTCATTTTTTCCTCCTGAATTTTGAAATGTGCTTTGTAAACCAAATCCATCTTTTTGGTTTATTATTGACTCTTATATATTAATACAAAATACCAGAAATATCAAGGGGTTTATGAAAATTTTCCGATTTTCACAAATAACTTGCACATATTTTGTACATAATTCACAAAATAATTTGTAATGTAAATTTTTTGTAA
>JAZNEN010000224.1:0-2106 GCA_045588615.1 Eubacteriales bacterium | reverse complement strand
AAATCAAACCAAATGAAAGGAACCTACAAAATGGCAGTAATTAAAATAACAAAAGAAAATTTCGATGCAGAAGTAAAGCAGTCATCTCTCCCCGTTTTACTTGATTTTTGGGCACCGTGGTGCGGTCCTTGCAGAATGGTAGGACCGATAATCGATGAGATAGCAGAAGAAAACAGTGACATAAAAGTGGGCAAGATAAACGTAGATGAAGAAAACGAATTGGCAGGTACTTTCGGGGTTATGAGCATTCCGACACTTGTCGTTGTCAAAGACGGGCAGATCGTCAAAAGAAGTGTCGGTGCAAAGCCGAAGGATGCAATTTTAGATATGCTCAAATAATTTTGTTTTTTATCAAAATATACGGTCGGTTCGTTTTTTGAGCCGACCGTATAATTTTCAAATACCCAATACTTGAAATAATATTATAAAAACATTAAATATTTTTCTTGACACGAAAAATATTTTATGGTACACTTACATTGAAAGTTTGTCATTGTTTTAGTATTTAGCGAAAGGATATTATTTGATATGGGAATTTTTGACAGAATACAATATCAGGCAGATGACAGAAAAACTTTTGAAACATTCGTTTTTGACAGGTTACCCGAAAATCTTTCGGAAATGCAGAATATGCCTTTGGCATCTCTTGACACACCGTTTAAAGCGGCGGCGCTTTCCGTATGCGCTCTTTGTGTATACGCTGCAGCGCCTGACATCGGAAAAGAAATGCTCAACTTTTTAAAAGGTCCGCAACCTCTTTCCGTATATGAGCAACAGTTTTTAAAAGACCGTTTTGCTGACAAAAAGTATGTTCCTTTTTCATATTTCGAGGGAGCTTGTCCCAAAAACGAATACACTCCGAACAAACCTTACAAAATAACCGTAGAAACAAATCCCTATTCATACGACCAAGACGGATACTGCAAGCTGTATCTAAAATCAGGAGGTGCTGACAGTGCACGTTCCGTGGTTTTGAGGCGCAAGGGCGACAAGTGGTTTTTATGGGAGCAATTTTTACTTGCCGACATTCGCAAACCAAATTCCGAAGATCCGTGGGCATAAAGTACAGATTGTTTTCGTTAACTGCAAGTTTTTCGGCTTGCAGTTTTCTTTTCCTGTTATGGACTGTGGTTTACCTTCTCTTTACATTTACCGATACAAAAGCACTTCAAAATGAAATCGGCGAATTTACCGTACATTTTTTATTTTCACAAGGTGATATATGAACGAGTTTAAAAAACTTACTTTACTTCACTCAAACGATCTGCACAGCGATTTTATGTGTGAAGTTGTTGATGATAAAGTCATCGGAGGAGTATCTTTCCTCTCGGGCTATATAAACGAAACGAGACAAAAAGAGAAAAATGTAATTTATGCAGTAGCCGGCGATATGCTTCGAGGTTCTGTAATTGACAGTGAATTCAAGGGACTTTCAACCATTGAAATAATGAACATGCTTTCTCCCGACGTTGCGTGCGTAGGAAACCACGAATTTGATTACGGCGTTCCCCACTTGCTTTTTATAGAAAAATGTGCCCGTTTTCCCATCATCAGTGCAAACATCTATGTTAAAAATACCCGTGCGCATTTATTCAGATCTCATTTTATACAAAAGATAGACGGAATGAAGATACTGTTTATCGGTGTTGTCACACGTGACATTCTGAAGATGGACGAAAACGGAACTCCTGTTAAAAATTATGTTGATGTACAAAATGCCGCAAAAGAAATAAATAAAATATGTAATAGGTACAGAAATACAGAGTTTGACCTGACGGTTCTTCTGACACATCTGGGCTTTGAGGAAGACAAAAAGCTTGCAAAAATGCTTCTCACCGACAGCCGTATCGATATTATTATCGGAGGACACAGCCACACGACACTACACGAACCTTACATTGTAAACGGAATACCTATCGTACAGGCTGCAACGGGTACTGACAAGTTGGGAAGATTCGATATTCTTATCGACAAGGACAAACACAAGCTGCACAGTTATCAATGGGAGCTGATAGACATTTCAGAGGATCACTGCCCGCGTGATAGAGAACTCGAAAGAGTGATACAGAAATACAAACACGTAACAGACCAAAAATACAGCAGATA
>JAZNEN010000223.1:0-8657 GCA_045588615.1 Eubacteriales bacterium | reverse complement strand
TGCTTTTGAAGGCTGTAAAAGCTTGGAAAATGTTGCTGTTCCCGAAAGAGTAACAACACTCGGTGCATGTGCATTTGCCGAATGTGAAAAGCTTGCAAGCATTAATCTGCCTGCAAACCTTAAAGAAATACCGTTTGGACTTTTCAAAAAGTGTTCATCACTTTCGGTCATCACTTTGCCCGAAACGGTTGAAAAAATAGGTGCAGATGCGTTTGCTTTCTGTCCTATCACGGAGTTTACAATGCCCGATTCCGTTAAAGAAATAGGCGAAGGGATATTTTCAAGCTGTCAGAAGCTTACATCGGTTAAACTTTCGGCAAATATCAAATCTATAACTGATATGATGTTTTATGAGTGCGAGGTGCTTGAAAGCATCATCATCCCCGACGGTGTTGCCGAAATAGGGGAAAGAGCATTCTTCTCATGCCTTAAATTAAAAGAGCTTGCAATACCCGGCACCGTTACAAAGATCGGCGAAAGTGCCTTTTTTAACTGTGCAGATCTTAAAACGGTAAATATCCCCGACGGTATCAAAACGTTGAATGACAACCTTTTTTATAACTGCCGTTCACTTAACACACTTACAATTCCCAAAAGCGTAACAAGCATCGGACAGGATGTATTTTATGACTCTGCAATGACAACAATAAACTTCCTCGGCACAGCGGATGAATGGGAAGCTTGCAAAGGAATGTCCGATTATTCCAAAATAACGGTGAATACAAAATGACACTTTAAAAGATTAAGGCAAGCGCCCCCTGCCATGGCGGGCGGGGCGCATATTTTCGTCGAAAATATATTTTGAAAACTGCTTCACTTTGAATAAAAATTAAATCATCATAACGGTTGAGCTTTTTACTCAACCGTTACTTTTTCTCTGACGGGTGATGTGCTGTAAGCTGAAATTACTCCTCATCCATCGCTTCAAGACAGAATCTATACGGCAATCTTTTATCCCTATGCGATGATATATAGCAAAGATATATTGAAACAAAGTTTACAATATTTGTATATATGAAGTCTATATATTGTGCTATAATTTGTTCATAATGAACCGCTAAGCGGTATAAAGGAGGATATTATGCGTATCAAAAAAGTGTTATCAGTTTTCCTTGCATTAATTTTTCTGTTTTCGGTGGTTGTATCAGCCGGTGATATTCCTGATGTCACAGAGAAATGGAAAAATACTATTCACGTGAGTTGTGATTCAATTAAAAGCACAGATGGTTCTATAGTCTGCGCCGGAGATTTAGCAAAAACTAATTACTACAGTGCACCGTCAGGAATAACAGAAGTCACATTCTGGGGATGGATAACATCCGATGTAGATTTTGTAGGCTTCTCTTACAGTATTAACGGCGGTGAAAAGTTTACCGACCCTTATTTTACTGTTGAGCCTGAGCAAGCAGTTAAGGATGCCGGTGTCGGTGAATATGATTCCAGATTTGATGTTAGGGCTGTCGTTTCTGAAGGGACACAGCTCGTAAGAGTTTATGCGGACTACGCTGACGGTGAAAGCGAAGCAATTTGGGCGTGTGAGGTTACAGTAGGTGAGTCAACAGATTATGAAGATAGTGGTTTTGAATATGAAGATAATGATTCCGAAAATGATGATTCATTTGATGGAATTGTATATGTTGATGTCCCTAATTTGCCCGATGCAACTGATTTTTCAGCAGCAGGTTATACACACGATGTCCTCCATATAGGTGCCAATGACAGTGTTTCAAAGAGTATCGGCACATGGGATCTTGCAGGTGTTTCCAAAATAGTTATTTCTTACGGCGGTGATCCAACGGCACCGTTTGATTCGCATAAGATCTATGTTGTGGATTGTAATGGCAACACACTTGGAAATGCGCAACTTTCACAGTCGGGTGAATTCTGGGCATTCGGTCAGAGAACTGTTGAAGTTGAAATCAATACGGATTATTGTGGCGAAGTTTTTATAACAAAGGATGAGCCTCACCATCAAATCGCTATAGACGCCGTTACATTAATTCATACTAAAATTACTGATATTGAATATGGTACGTGTGGTGATAATCTTACATGGACGCTTGACGATGAAGGTACACTTACCATAAGCGGCACGGGAGATATGGAGAATTATTCGTCTATAACGGAAATTCCTTGGTACAACTATCTTTTTGATGTCAAAATGGTCATAATTGAGAATGGTGTTACAAGCATAGGTAATAATGTATTTAACGAGTGTTCAAATCTTGTGTCGGTAACTATCCCCGACAGTATTACAAGTATAGGCGAGAGTACATTTGAGTGGTGTTACAATCTTACATCTGTAACTATACCCGACAGCGTTACAAGTATAGGCAATTATGCATTTTACTATTGTTTTAGACTTACATCAGTAACAATCGGTTACAGTGTTACAAGTATAGGCGATTATGCATTTTACGATTGTTCAAACCTTACATCGGTTGTAATACCCGACAGCGTTACAAATATAGGCGCTTATGCATTTTATAGCTGTAGCCTTACATCAGTAACTATCCCAAACGGCGTTACGGACATAGGTGATAGTGCATTTGCATGGTGTGAAAGCCTTACGTCTGTAACTATCCCGGACAGCGTTATAAGTATAGGCAATGAGGCATTTTACTATTGTAAGAGCCTTACATCTGTAACAATACCTGATAGTGTTACAAGTATAGGCACGGGTGTATTTCAAGAATGTAAAAGCCTTACATCGGTAACAATCCCCGACAGCGTTACATATATAGGCAATTCTGCGTTTCAAGGTTGTTCAAGCTTTACGTCTGTTACAATACCCGACAGTGTAACAAGTATAGGCGATGATGCATTTAGAAGTTGTTCCAGCCTTACGTCAATTACAATTCCCGACAGTGTAACAAGTATAGGCGATAATGCATTTGACGCATGTTCAAGCCTTACGTCTATAACGGTTGATGAAAATAATAAGTACTATTCAAATGATGAATACGGTGTACTGTTTAATAAAAACAAAACAGAACTTATTCAATATCCTATCGGTAACGAAAGAATTTCTTATACAATACCCGACAGTGTAACAAGTATAGGCGATTCTGCATTTTACCGTTGCTCAAGCCTTACGTCTGTTACAATACCGGACAGTGTAACAAGTATAGGCGTGGGTGCATTTTACGGTTGTTCAAGCCTTACGTCTGTTACAATACCTGACAGTGTTACAAGTATAGGCGGTTATGCATTTGTATATTGTTCAAGCCTTACGTCTGTAACGATCCCTGACAGCGTTACAAGTATAGGCGATTATGCATTTGCCATTTGTTCAAGCCTTACATCTGCAACAATCGGTGACAGTGTTACAATTATCGGCGAGGGAATATTTTCCGGTTCCTCGAACCTTATATCAGTAACGATACCAGACGGCATTACAAGTATAGGCGTGTATGCATTTCACAATTGTTCAAGTCTTGCGTCTATTACAATCCCCGACAGCGTTACAAGTATAGGCGATAGTGCATTTGGCGATTGTTCAAGCCTTACATCGGTTATAATCCCCGATAGCGTTACAAGTATAGGCGATTATGCATTTGCATGGTGTGAAAGCCTTACATCAGTAACAATGGGTGACGGTGTTACAAGTATAGGCTATCATGCATTTTTAGATTCTTATAACCTTACCTCAATAACAGTTGATGAAAATAACGAATATTATTCAAGTGATGAATACGGTGTGTTATTTAATAAAGATAAAACCACACTTATTCAATATCCGATAGGCAACGCAAGAACATCATATGTTATCCCCTACAGTGTTACAAATATAGGCGATAGGGCTTTTGACGGTTGTTCCAGCCTTACGTCTATAACGATACCTGACAGTGTTATAAGTATAGGTGATGAGGCATTTAGAGGTTGTTACAGCCTTACATCTGTTACAATCGGTGACGGTGTTACAAGTATAGGTAATAATGTATTTTTAAATTGTTACAGCCTTACATCTGTAACAATTGGCAACAGTGTTACAAATATAGTAGAGGGTGCATTTAGGAATTGTTCAAGCCTTACATCTGTAACCATTCCTGATAGCGTTACAAGTATAGGCGAGTATGCATTTCGCGGTTGTTCAAGCCTTAATGATGTGTACTATACAGGTACAGAGGAAGAATGGAATCAGATTGATATTGGTTATTACAATGATTCACTTTTGAATGCAACTATACATTTCAACGCTTTTGTGCCCAAGGCGCCTGAATTAGCAGAAGGAAGCGGGTATGTTGTTGATGAGGCGGTTGGTGCTGTTGTTGCAAAGCCGAGTGCAAAGGGCGGAGAAAGCCTTGATGCATTTATGAGCAATATCGCAACTGATCCGGAATATGTACGTGTAGTTGATGCTGATGGAAATGTTCAGACAAGCGTTACAAAGCTTATTACAGGCTACAAGGTTCAGCTTCTCGGTCCCGACGGCAGTGCTGTAAAGGAATACGATATCGTTATTCTCGGCGATACCGACCGCAACGGACGTTTCACTATTTCTGATGTTTCGGGTGTTCAGTCGGCAGTTGCTGCAAAGCCTGATAAAAATACCGTGGAATTCCTTGAAGCCAACATTGATGGCAATGCAAGGCTTTCAGTAACTGATGCATCTGCACTTCAATCATTCTTAGCAAAAGGCACATGGTGATTTTACACATAAATAGATGAGCAAATAAAACCTCCGAAAAATGCACAAGTTCGTTAAAAACGGACAATTGAAAAAAACACCCCATGGTAGAATAAAAACATCTACCATAGGGGTGTTTTTGTGCTGTCCGTACAATTTGGGACACAACAAAATTCCGGAGGTTTTATTGTGCTTTAGTTGTAAAATTTGTCAGTGTCGTCTGTGACAACACCTGTGGCATAGCGTTTTGCCTGCGTTGTAAAGAGCTCGTAGTATTTTCCTTTTGCCGCCATAAGCTCGTTGTGACTGCCCATTTTTTTGATATCATAAAGTGATTTTTATTAAAAAATTAAATAAACTATTGAAAAAAATTGTCTTTGTAAGTATACTGTATATTGATCCTATTCAAAATAACAGTATATAAATACGGAGGAAAATATGATAACACCCGGATTTTCTTTTAAATACAACGGTGTGCCGTTTGAAGAACTTCAAAAGACGGTAACCGAAACGGAAAATGGGATACTTTATACGCTTGAAGACGGTCTTAGGGTCGAATGCCGCATTGAAAGATTTCCGAAATACAATGTCACCAAATGGACAAACTATTGGTATAATGATACAGATCATGAAAGTGGTATCGTTACTGACCTTTGGGACTGCGATACGGTGGCAGTATTTGATGCGGACCCTGTAAAAAACAGAAGAAATAAGCATTCTGTATGGGTGACAGATACTTTAAAGCTCTACATAACAGACGGTGCCAATATTACAGATTATGACAATATGGCATATCCCACACGTTTTTGGCCGAATGAAACTTTAAAGGCATCGAACCATTCGGGTAGAAGCGGAATGGGCACATCACCTTTCTTTGACCTCAACAGACAGGAAAAGGGAGTTTTAATGGCTGTGGGCTGGACAGGGCAGTGGAACGCACAGTTTGAAAGAGGAGAAAAAGATGTCCGACTGCTGTCAAGAATAGAGGGAACGAAATTCTATATGAAGCCCGGTGAAAGATTCAGAACATCATCTGTCACTATCCTTGAATATGAAAACGGCCAGGACAATGCGCATAACGCTTGGAGAAGATATATAAAGGAATACGTTTCTCCTGTAGGAAAACAGCAAAGAGATAAAGAATGTCCGTTTTCCGCAATTTTCTGGGGCGGTGTTCCGTCAGATGTACTTCGTAAACGCTGGGAGGGAATTTTTGCCGAAAAGCTTCCGTTCAATTACTGCTGGATGGATGCAGGCTGGTATGAGCCTTTGACGGGAATGACTTGTGCCGAGCAGTCTGCACAGTGGGGCAAGGTCGGTACATGGAAAGTAAATAAAAAATATCACCCGAATGGCTTGCGTGACGTTGTTGATTGGCTTCGTGAAAAAGATATAAAATTCCAGCTTTGGTTTGAGCCTGAGCATATCCATCTTGATGTCGAACCGTGGACTGAATATATGAAGCCTGCACACAATTTAGAGGATAAGAACGTCATAATCGCACTTGATAAGGATGAGGTGGCAGATCAGCTCATTGAGAAGATAAGCAAGCTGATCGAAGAATTGGGCATAACACTTTACAGGCAGGATTATAACATAGGTCCGATACCGTTCTGGAAGCTCAATGACGAAGAAAACCGTGAAGGTATAAACGAGATAAAATATATCAATAACCTTTACCGCTTCTGGGATACACTTCTTGAAAGATTTCCGTATCTGCTTATAGATAACTGTGCAGGAGGCGGTCACAGGGTTGATATTGAAGCACTCGCAAGATCAATAACGCTATGGAGAAGCGATTATTGCAGTATCTGGGATAATGCCCCCGAGGGTTATCAGCTTCAGACGATAGGAAACGCCTGGTGGTATCCATATTCGGGTGTCGGTTACGGTCCGACTCTGGGTGATACATACAGCTTCAGAAGTGCATATGCACCCTGTATGACCGTGCGCACGTGGTAGCACGTTGACGATGAATGGGATGTAGCTGCGATTAATGAGCCGTTTGACTGGGCAAGAAAGTATTTTAATGAATATCTGTCCGTTCAGCATTATTTAACGTGCGATTTTTACCCGCTTATCAGAAACTCAAAGGAAACAATATCATGGGCGGCATCACAGTATGATGAGCCTGAAAGTAACAGCGGTATAATCCTCGCATTCCGTAGAGAAGAATGTCCGTTTGCAAGTGCCGATGTTAAACTCGGCGGTATCAAAGCGGATAAAACATACGAATTTATCAATGTTGACACGGATGAAAAAATCATAGCTTCGGGCGCGGAGCTTATCAAAAACGGAATGAAGCTTACAATTGCAAATAAAAGGGAATCACTGCTGATAAAATACACCTGCAAATAATTTTATCGAGTGTGACTATTGATTTGTATAAATTAAGATATTTCAATTGTGGAGGAAATATGAATATAAAAAAGATTATTTCGGTATTAATTTCCGTGTCAATTCTGCTTTCGCTTATAGCGCCTTGTCATATAAGTGCAGCAGAGGTTTATGTTGCTTCAACCTCGGAGTTTGTTCTTGACGGTGTAACAGTAAACAAGCTTTCGGCTGATATTGTAGAAACATACTGTTTTGAATTGGACTATGGTGAAAGTCTTATTCTTGACCTTAACGGTCACACTTGGATGACTGTTGACTGCGCATTGAGAGTTTACGGCGGTATGTCCGTTGTCAAGGTATATGATTCTTCGGAGGCAAAGACGGGCGCTATTGTCTCTACGACCAATGATGCTATCTCCATCTCCAACGGTGAGCTTTCCATCGAGAATATCACAGTTACAGGCGGCGATGACGGTATGGACGCAGTTTACGTAGACGGCGGTAAGGTTACAATCAAGAACTGCACACTTTCTGCAGGTAAAGCAGGTATCGACGCTGCTAACTTCAGTGAATATGCGGATCCTAATGTATACGCTGATATCACAGTTATCGGCGGTAAGTTTGCTAACTATCTCAATCCCGGTGACAGAAACTGTGCTATTGAGCTTCGTAACAGCGGCACGAACGGTCCTAAAATTACGCTTAAAGATGATATCATCTTTGAAAATAACAATATTATGATCCGCAATGACTACACAAAGGCAGTTTCCGCGGGTATTATTTCGGACGGCGGACAACAGCTCACTTTTTCAGAATTAAGTGCGGTTGCAGGACGTGACAACTACGAAACGTGCAAAATCATTTACAGCTCAAAAAATAAAGGCACGTGCGGAGAAAATTTAACGTGGTTACTCGGTTTTGACGGTACACTTGCGATAAGCGGTACGGGGGATATGACGGATTACTCCTCATATGCTGATGTTCCGTGGTACGGTGACCGTCTCGATATTAAAGAAGTAATAATAAACAGCGGTGTTACAAGTATTGGAAATTATGCATTTTCTGATTTTTCGAATCTTACCTCTGCCACCATTCCTGCAAGTGTTACAAGTATAGGCAATTCGGCATTTTACGGCTGTTCAGCCCTTGCCGATATATACTACGGTGATGCTGCAGAAGCATGGGATGAAATTACGGTCGGCTCAAATAACACCGCACTTGAAAATGCAAATATGCACTGTGCGCAAAATATATCCTCGGGATCGTGCGGTGAAAACGTCACATGGGTGCTTAGTGATCTCGGCACACTCAGAATAAGCGGCACGGGCGATATGGCACATTATTCATATGGTGATGCTCCGTGGTTTTCCGATATAGCAAATATTAAGAATATTATAATAGAAAACGGTGTTACAAGTATAGGCGAGTATGCATTTTACTTTTGTGACAGCCTTACGTCTGTTACAATCGGTGACAGCGTTACAAGTATAGGTGATGATGCATTTTACTCTTGTTACAACCTTACGTCTGTTACAATCGGTGACAGCGTTACAAGTATAGGCTATTATGCATTTTACAATTGTAACAGCCTTACGTCTGTTACAATCGGTAACAGTGTTACAAGTATAGGCAATTATGCATTTCGCAGATGTTCAAAGCTTACGTCTGTAACAATTCCCGAAAGTGTTAC
>JAZNEN010000222.1:0-3616 GCA_045588615.1 Eubacteriales bacterium | reverse complement strand
AAGATCCTTTCCGTTTTTACCAATCGTAAGCATTTCCGTGAGCTTTGGAACGATAGCATAAGCGATAGGATATACAAACACCGTCGGCATATTGAAAAGCGACACAGCAAGCGTTGTATAATTACCGTAGATCTCCGTTGCCTGCAAGGCCGTATATCCTATATCCTGAAGTCTTGCCGAGGAAATGACCGTATCAACAACGTTAATAAGTCCCATTACAGATGATGACAGCGTTATGGGAAGCGCTATAGACACAAGCTTTTTCAAAACAGTACCTTTGCCTATATTCGCCTTCATCTTCGTTTTAGGTGACAAGACAGCTTTGCTAATAAAGCAATATATCATCGAGGCAAGCGTGCCGAACGTCACACCGCTTATGGCAAAAGCCGCCGTGACATACATAGGATGCCCTTTAGCAACAGAGTACGAAGCAAACAAAAGCCCGAATGTCATTTTACCTGCCGATTCAATTATCTGTGAAACAGCGGTAACAGTCATTATACCGAGTCCTTGAAAATATCCCCTCACAGCAGAGGATATGCAGATAAAAAACAATGTGGGCGAAATGGCAAGCATACATAAATATGCGTCCTTGACCTCTACAAAATTCGCAATATCACGGGCAAATATCATCATAAACAGTGACCCTGCAATTCCTATCACGGAAAAAACAGAAAGTGCTGTTTTAAATACAGTGTTTGTATTTCCAAGCTCCCCTTTTGCACGTTCACCGCTTATCATAACGGAAAGTGCAACGGGGAGTCCCGCAGTCGATAAAAGATACAGCCAAGAATATATTGTATATGCGACATTGAAATATCCCATTCCCTCATCGTGTATAAGTCCTTGAATGGGTATTTTGAAAACAAGTCCTATCACCTTGACAAGCAGGTTTGCCGCTGTTAAAACGACAACTCCGTACGTCATGGTGTTTTTGTTTTGGTTCTTCAAGTAGGCCTCCGAAAATCAGAATTTAAATCTTTTCATATCCTCTGAAAGCTTTTCAACGTCTATCGTTTTAAATTCTCCGTTTTCGTAAAGTGTTACGCCATCGCACACCGTCATCGTAACATCTGTAGGATATACCGTATATATAAGTGTATTTACTGGTGAGAACGACGGAATATTATGCACAAATGTCGTATCAATGAGTGCAAAATCCGCACGGAATCCCTCTTTTATGCGTCCGCAGTCACATCTTCCCTGTGACACAGCACCGTTTATCGTTGCCATAGGAACAATGGATGATACGGGCGGGAAGTCTGCTTTTCCCGTTACACCTCTGTGAAGAAGTGCTGTCATATTCATTTCGTTTATGATATTGAGGCGGTTATTCGATGCCGCACCGTCAGTACCCAAAACAACATTTACGCCTGCCTTCATAAGCTTTTCCAGCGGCATAACACCTGAACCAAGCTTCAGATTGCTTATGGGATTGTGTGCAGCCGAAACACCGTGCTTTGCAAAAATTTCGATATCTTTATCCTCAAGCCATACACAGTGTGCCGCCGTTGTACGGCTGTCGAACATTCCTGTTTTTTCAAAAAATTCCGTAGGTGTCATTCCTCGGCGGGCTGTTCCCTCTTTATGCTCCTTTTCCGTTTCGGACAAGTGGAGCTGTACACCGCAGTTATACTTTTTAGCAAGAGATGCCACATATTCGCAGGTATGTGCTGTATTTGAATATTCGGCGTGGACAGACATATCGACTTTTATTCTGCCGTCAAAGCTGTTATTATAGTTTTCAAACAGGTAGATGCCCTCATATACTCTTTCGTCCTTGGTGACATCTGAATTTTCATCAAACGAAACGACGGATCTTGAAAGATTTGCTTTAATTCCCGTTGTTCCTATCGCTTCAGCCAATGCAGGACAGAAGAAATACATATCGGACATTGAAACGACACCGCCGGATATCATCTCGGCACACGACAAAAGCGCACCTATTGCCGCAGATTCGTCGCAAAGCTTATCCTCGGCGGGAAATATTGCCTCATTAAGCCAGCGGTCAAGCGGCAAGTCTTCCGCCATTCCTCTGAAGTGTGTCATTGGTGTATGTGTATGGCAGTTGTAAAGACCCGGAATCATTATTTTTCCGCATCCGTTTATCCTTCTGTCGTACTTACCTTCAGGAGCTGTGTCACCTATATAGGTAAAGACCTTGCCCTCGTATGCAATATATATATTTTCCTTATATGTTCCGTCTTCAAATATGACGGTTATGTTTTCAATAAGTGTTTTCATTGATTCTCCCTTATGTATGTTATATATTCCATACAGTATTCATCACGTCCTGCAATTACCTCTGCTGCCTTTACTGTCATTTCATATGTTGTATTTGTATTATCCATTATTGCGCTGTCCAGACCGCTGTACACCGCACACGTAAGGTATGCAGAATTGATATTGATACGCTTGGGAAGACCGAAAGAAGCATTTGAAAGTCCGCATGTGGTTTTAACACCGTCAAATTTTTCTTTTACCGCTTTTATTGTTGCAAGAGAAAGCAGGGCGCTTTCGCTGTCTGTTGCCGCAGACTGCACCGCAATATCGAAAAAGAGCTTTTCACGGGAAATACCCTCTTTATCTGCAATTTCAACGAGCTTTGAAGCAAAGTCAAGCCTTTCTTCAATTGTAGAATGTGAAAGCATACAGATACAGCTTGCATCTCTTTCCTTAAGAATGGGAAGCAAGGCTGTCATATCATCCACGCTGTTTATGGAATTGAGCATAATTTTTCTGCCATTCTCCACATAGGATGCACATTCCTTTAAAACCTCAACGTCAGGCGAGTCGATGACAACACCCGCATCCGAATTTGCACACACGAGATCTATCATCTTTTTCATTGCCGCAACTTCGTCTTCACATAAAGCTGTGTTGATGTCGATATAATCAGCACCGTGCTCCGACATGTTATTTATAAGCGACAAAAGATATTCTTCATCCCAGGCTTCATACGCCTTCATCGTTTTGGGGATCGAGCTGTTTAATTTTTCACCTATAACTATCATTTTTAAATACCTTAAATTCTCTTAAGTACGTTTACAATGAGATTTACAAAATGCTCACGTGCTTTGTGTGCATTGACAACTACTTCATCTTCATCGGGGTTTTCATCTGAAAGTCCTGCAGCCATATTTGTACATACGGAAATGCAAAGTCCTCTCATACCGCAGTGAGAAGCGGCGATCATTTCGGGAACCGTTGACATACCTACGACATCGGCACCGAGAGTTTTAAGCATTTTAATTTCCGCTGTTGTTTCGTACTGCGGACCTGTCATGTATGCGTAAACCGCATCCTTGAGTTCAAAGCCGAGCTCATCTGCACATTCTTTTGCAATTTTTATATATTCCTTATCGTAAACACTTTGCATTTCAAAGAAGCGTTTGCCAAGCTCGGGAATATTTTCACCTCTCACAGGAGATTCGGCACAAAGCTTAATATGGTCATAAACCGCTGTTATCTGACCTACCGAAAAACTTTGATTTATTGCGCCGGATGCATTTGAAACGATTATCTTATCGATGCCCATCAATTTGAAAACATATATGGGATACACTATTTTGTTCATATCCCAGCCTTCATAAAAATGGAATCTTCCGTTCATAAG
>JAZNEN010000221.1:0-6024 GCA_045588615.1 Eubacteriales bacterium | reverse complement strand
CCTACATTTTTCATGGTAAAGGCGGTGGAAGACGGTGAATAAAGAAAAGAAAAACGGCACGGCTGTCAAAAAAATATTCGGAAGCCGCACATCGTTTATATTTTATGCAGGACTTGCTGTGTTGATATTTGCCGCATTGATAGCAATCGGAAGGGTAAATTCATATCTTGAAAAATATCTTACCGATTTTGAGATGACACGCCCGAAATATACTGTTGAAAGTATTTTCAATGAGTATTTCAAACATCCGGATTTTGATGTGCTTATGGACAAAACAGGCTGTGAGGCGGGGGATTTTGAAGATAAGGCAGCCTTGAAGCAGTATTTTGAAAATTTAACGAACGGAAAAAGTATAACGCATGTGTATGTTGCGGGCACTGACAAAACAAAGGTAAACGTAAAAGCTGACGGCGTGAAATTCGCTTCCTTTACCATTCAAAAAGCATCAGAGAAAAGCGAATTCGGCTTTGATGTTTATGAGCTTGGGGAAATGAAGCTCCATTACACTCTTTCCTCTTTTGTTAAAATACGTATTCCGTTCAATTATTCCGTGGCAGTAAACGGAAAATTGCTTGGCGAAGAATACAGAACAAAAACGGGAATAACCGATGATAAGCGTGAAACGCTTCCTGAGGGAACATACAGGCTTTCGTATGATGAATACGAGGTGAGGGGACTTGCAGCCGCCCCGACAGTTACCGTTTATGACAAAAAAAATAATCCCGTTATCCCGGAATATGATGAAGAAAACGAGATTTATAAAGTATACTTCGAGTATGATACAGAGCTTCAGAATGCATATGAAGCGTTTGTTTTGAAGGCTGTGGAAAATTATGCCGCAAGAATACAGAATGCGGGAGTTTCGATGAGTACGATAAAAAAATATTTTGAGTATGGCACAGAAACGTATAACAGAATAAAAAATAACCCCGGCAGCTTTGTGTGGGATTACGATTCGTATCATTTTGAAAATGAAGAAACGGGTGATTTTTATGCATATGACGAAAATACATTTTCGTGTTCTGTAAAAATGACACAGGTAATGCGTAAAAGCGGAGCGAAGGATTACAGAGAGGATATAAACGTCACGCTTTATTTAAGATGCGGTGAAGACGGAGACTATATGATATACGATCTTGCGACAAATCTTTCGTAAATTTTGAAAAAAAGGAGAAATTTTATGTCGGTTGCGCTTATACCGGGCACATTTGACCCGATAACGGTCGGACACGAGGATCTTATACAAAGGGCATCTATGCTGTTTGACGAGGTCATTGTGTGTATATTTACAAATTCGGCAAAAAGTACGATGTTCACGCCTGATGAGAGATTGGATTTTTTGTGTGCAGTGGCTGAAGGCTACAGAAATGTGCGTGCAGACATCTCAACGGGACTCCTTGCGGACTATGCTATTGAAAACAGATGCGATGTCATAATAAAAGGTGCACGTTCGGGTACGGATTTTGACTATGAATTTTCACTGTCAGCCATAAACCGTGAGCTTGCACCAATGGTCGAAACGATAATATTGCCGTCGAGATGTGAGCTATCGCATATAAGCTCCACAATGGTACGAGAGCTAATAAAGTACGGCAAAGATTTTACCCCATTTGTTCCGTCAAATATTGCAAATTTAATCTGAAAATTTGTATAATTTTACTATTTGCTTTTTTCGTTAAAATATGATATAATAGACGCAGTTGAGATAATTCGAAAGGCAGGGGTGCAAAATGGGCGAAATAAGTACAGTGTTGAAATACAAGATAGGTGACAATGTGATATATAAGAACAGCGGAATTTGCTGTATATGTGACATCAAGGAAATGAGCTTCACATCAACTGATAAAAAGCTGTACTATGTCCTGAGTCCCGTGTATGCGCAAGGCTCACATACGTATGTTCCTGCTGAGCTTGAGGACGGTATGCGCGATCTGATCTGCAAAGAGGAAGTTGAAAAGGCGATTGCCTTGTTCTCAACCGTTCAGCTTGAATGGATTCCCGAAACAAAAGCAAGGGCGGAGTACCTTAACTCCATTGTTGCAAATTTTGACAGGGCGGAGATACTTGCAGTTATAAATCTCCTTTCCGAACACAAAAAGAAATGTGAATCGAAGCGAAAAAAAATGTATGCAAGCGATACTAAAATACTGACACTTGCCGAAAAAATGATAAGGGACGAATTTGCATTCGTCCTCGGTATCAAAAGGGAAGAAGTTTTCGATTACATAAAAGATGCTATTTCAAAATAAACGGTGTCTTTTTTAGTGAATAGTTAAACGGTGCTGTGCTCGGCATCATAAACGCAAACATATTGTCAGCAAAAACTTCACGTCTGAAGTCGCGGTTTTCTGTATGATTTGACGGTTTGGTTATGATGTCGATGCCTCGGTGCCGTTTTTTCGTTTCCGAAAGAAATTTGAGTCCCTCGGTGTTCGCCGCAAGAAGCTGTGTAAATGATGGGGCCGTGTGCTGTTCTTCCTCTGTTATTTCCAAAAATGCGGAAAGAATACAGCGACGTATGCGTGCATTTGTATATCTTTTCGTGGCGGAGAGTGAAATGAGCGTGTCATAGCTGTCAGCATTTTGTGCGGCTGTAACTATTCGCCTCAAAAGTCCTCCGGAGCCGTCTGCAAAGTCAAAGCTTTCGGTGTTTCTGAGCTTTGAAAGTATCAGTCTTTCTGCGTTTTGTATTCTTGCGGGAAACTGACTGTTTTTGTATATTCCGTGCGTTATGTTGGGGATGAAATTATAAAATTCGGGCGTTTCGGCAATTTTTCTTAAATACGTCGCCGAGGCATAAATATGCTCTGTCTTATCGCTGTTATGGTGTGCCCCCTCACGCTTGACTGTTTGCGGTGTGATATTCGGTGCGTATTTTTTTATCGCCCTTATATATTCAATGCCCAAAATATTGTTAGGCGTGGAAATGACTGAAGAATTACCGAATATGCTTTCATAAATTTCTTCGCGGCTTTTTGCAAACCTTTCGTGTGCTTTTACATTTTCTATTTTATTTTTAAATTCTTCCGTGTCAAAGTTATCGGCACATCTTATAAGTTCGTTTATATTTCCCGATTCCGACCCGAAAACAAGCGCACATTCATTCCCGCATGATATTTCACGGAGTATTTTAACGGCGCCGGCGGCAAAAAGCTCCGCACAGGCTGAAGAATAGAAAACGGGAAGCGACAGCACAAGGTCGGCGCCGCATAACACGGCTGCTTTTGCACGGTCGAATTTATCGGCTACAGCACATTCGCCCCGTTGGGTGAAGTTACCGCTCATAATACAAATGACAGGAGCGCCCCCCGACACCTTTTTCGCCTCGTCTATAAGAAATTTGTGCCCGAAATGAAACGGATCAAATTCGCAGATTATAAAAACCGCACGGTATGCCATATTAAAACCTCGTTTTGTAAGAAAAAAGACGTAAATTCCACGCATTTTTTCGTTTTTACTATTGAAAAAATGTAAAATAGGGTGTATAATATTATATAATATATTTTTTGAAAAATCAAGATTAGGAGAGAAAAATGAACGTACTTGTTGTAAATGCAGGCTCGTCGAGCCTTAAGTATCAGCTTTTTGATACAAACACAGATGAAGTTCTTGCAAAGGGTATTTGCGAAAGAATCGCAACAGAAACATCCAAGGGTGTAGGTGCGGAAGGCAGAATTGAGCACAGACGCGGCAACGAACCCAAAATAGTTAAGGATATCCCCATGCCCAACCACGCTGTTGCAACACAGATATTGGTTGACACACTTACAGACCCCGAGATCGGTGTTATCAAGGATATGAAGGAGATCGAAGCTGTCGGTCACAGAATCGTGCACGGCGGTGCATACTTCTCCGAAAGTGTTTTGGTAACTGATGATGTTATTGCAAAGCTTGAGCTTTGTAAGGACCTCGCACCCCTTCACACAGTTCCTCACCTTATGGGTATTGCAGGCTGTACAGCAGTTATGCCCGGCACACCCCAAGTTCTCGTATTTGATACAGCATTCCATCAGTCAATGCCCGAAGAATCATATTTCTTCCCTATTCCTTATGAAATGTATGAAAAGTACCAGATCCGCCGTTACGGTGCGCACGGCACATCTCACAGATATGTTGCAGGCGAAATGCTCAAGATAATGGGCAAAACAGAGGGTACAAGAATCGTAACATGCCACCTCGGCAACGGTTCGTCCATCACAGCTGTTAAGGACGGCAAGGTTCTTGACACAAGTATGGGCTTTACCCCCCTCGACGGTCTTATGATGGGTACACGCTGCGGTGCTATCGACCCTGCTATCGTTCCCTTCATTATGGAAAAAGAGGGCTTCACACCTGCACAGATGAACGAATTTATGAACAAAAAGTGCGGATTCCTCGGTGTTTCCGGTATCTCCTCCGACAGCCGTGATATCGAAAAGGCTGCTGAAGAAGGTAACGCACGTGCAATACTTACAACAAAGATACTTGCATACCAGATAAGAAAGTTCATCGGTTCATATGCTGCTGCAATGGACGGACTTGATGCACTCGTATTCACAGCAGGTCTCGGCGAAAATAACCCCGACCTTCGTGCAAGAGTATGCCGCGAGCTTTCATATTTCGGCATCAAGATGGACGAAGAAGTAAATGCGAAAGCACACCATCAGTCAGATGTTATCAAGCTTTCTGCGGATGACTCAAAGGTTCTCGTTTACCTCATTCCCACAAACGAAGAAAAGGTTATCGCATCCGATACAGAAAGACTTGTTAAGGAAATGAACAAGTAATAAAATACATAAACAGACTCAAGACTTTGCTTTGAGTCTGTTTTTTTAAATTTGCTTTGTTTACTGTTACACCGCTTTGCGGTGTGCGCCCCATTGCCTGTGGGCAGTTCGCATGGCGTTATTGCGCCAGCGAACTGTGGGGGGCAGGCAGGGGCGCTTGTTTTGATTTGAAAATATCGAAATTTTTAATATGATTTTATTTTTATTTTTCATAGGTTGACAATTACATATATATCTGCTAAAATAATCATATAAACTGAAAGAGGTATATATGAAAAGATTTTTGTGTTTAATACTTGTTATTGTTTTTTTGTGCGGGTGCTCGGGTGCACGGCTCGGCGAAAAAACGGTCTTGTTTCAAAATGAAGACGAAAAATTTTTAACACACGTTGCTTTTTATAATGATGCGGGCAACACAGCGTGCCTTTATGCGGACGAAGATGAATATTATATAACCGCAAAAAATAATGACGGAACAGAAAAGCTCTTGTACACACTCCCCGAAAACAGCTACGCTTATGAGCTGTATGCACAGGGCGGCATCATCGCATTTTATGAACGTCAGATATACGAAAACCGTGACGAAAGATGTATTTTAAAGGTGATCGATACCGAAAGCGGAGAGATATATACACCGTTTTCAAAGGTTATTGTATTTGAAACTTACGATGTGCAGTCAAGATTTATTGATATATCGGGGCGTGATGTTTATTACGTAACATCATCGTTTGCCCTCGAAGAAACAAGAATAATGAAATATACCGTCGGGGATAAGGAGCCGTCTGAATTTGCAACAGTTCCTATGACGGAAAATGAGTTCACATTCAATCATTCCATAACCTGTATGGATATTTACGGTGATAAGCTCGTTGCCGCAACGGTTGAAGGGTATGACACGCATATTTCAATCTACAATCTTAAAACGGGTGAAGCCGAAAAGAAAAAACTGCTTCCCATAAATGTCGGTGTAGTTTACTCCGTTGCATATAATTCTGACGGCAATATAGGGCTTTACTACCAGACGGTAGACAAAGAAGGCAAGTTTGAAGCGGATAGGATCGGCTTCATCGGTGTGAACGATGAGGAGATAACAACGCTTTACACACTTTCCGACGGTGAATACGTAAACCGTGAAACGGTTTATCTTGACGGTGATATACTTACGTTTAATATATACGCGTTTGATTGTGCAGATGTAAATGGCGACGGCAGAGTGAATACAGTTGATGTTGCGAGACTTAATGCGCATGCAAAGGGT
>JAZNEN010000220.1:0-4514 GCA_045588615.1 Eubacteriales bacterium | reverse complement strand
AAAAGAATGCCTGCGTATGTACAACAAACTGTTGTCCGCAGGTCTTTGCTGTGCTGTTTATCCCGTGCGTGATTTTATGCTTCACAACATAACATCATCTCACGAATACGAGCAAAACCGTCTGTCAACGCTTGCGGGCATTGTCAAAGGTACGCTCGATTACGTTATCGCAACACCCGATGCGGCATGTCAGTTTACTGTGCCTGAGGATATATTCAAGGGTAATGCCAGAACGTATAAAACAGGCGACACGCTTTCACTTTATGAGTTTGCGGAGTATCTTATTTTCTGCGGATATACACGCGTTGAAAGCGTTGATAATATTGCACAGTTTTCCATCCGCGGCGGCATATGCGATGTTTTTGTACCGGGTGATGATTATCCCCACCGAATGGAGCTTTTCGGGGATGAAATAGACTCAATCGGCATATTTGATATAATCTCGCAAAGACGAATTGAAAACAAAGAAGAATTTTCCGTTTTCCCCGCAAGGGAAATAATTATGTCGGATGAGGCCGTTTACGCTGTTATAAATGCCGCATCATCACAGCTCAAAAAGACAAAAAAAGAAAGTGCCAAGAAGGCACTTGAAGCAGAGCTTGATGCAATAGACAACGCCACCGAGCTTCTTTTTGCCGACAAATACATAAATGTAATATATGAAAAGCCGTCAACGCTTTTCGATTATTTCAAAAAAGACGGTGTGTACGGTGCTATTATCGTTGACACCCCGACAAATGTGTACTCAAGACTGCAAACAAGCGCAAAGCTTGAAAATCAGACGGTGTGCGATATTGTGGAAAGTGAGGAGCTTTCGTCAAAATACGCACAGTTTTCCATATCGGCTGATGACTGCCGTGAGATAATAAACAGTTCAGCTTCAATTACGCTTGACTTTTTTGCAAACGCTTCGGGAAAATTCTACGAAAGCTATATTTTCAAATCGAAAAATCAGATGACATACTCAAATATGCAGGAAATGCTGTGTGAGGATGTTAAAAACTATGTCAGGTTCAAGTATGCGGTGCTTCTGCTTTGTGAAAATGAAGCTGTCGGCAAAAACTACGCACGGCTGCTTGAGGATGCGGGAGTAGAAGCCCCCGTGTGCGAATATGAAAAATTCATGGCGGATAAAGAGGAGCTTCGAGGCAAAGCCGTGATATTATACGGACAGAACCGCACGGGATTTATTATGGAAACGAGCCGTGTGGCTTGTATCTCTCTGTATATTGCGCAAAGTGCGTATTCAAAGCTTGTCACGAAATCATCCCGCCGCGGCAAAAAGATAGATGCAAAAGAAAAAATAATGTCGTATGCCGACCTTGAAGTGGGTGATTACGTCGTTCACGACGTCCACGGCATCGGACTTTATGAGGGTATGAAGAACCTCACAAGCTACGAAGGTATTTCACGTGACTTTTTACAGATAAAATATGACGGCGGCTCAATCTTGTATGTGCCGTGCGACAGGCTTGATGTTTTAAGTAAATATATCGGACAAAGACAGTCGGACGGAACTGTTAAGCTTAACAAAATGGGCGGCTCCGAATGGGGACGTGCGAAAAACCGTGTCAAGGCGGCTGTCAAGGAAATGGCAAAGGATCTTATAAACCTCTATGCAAAGCGTATGCGCATGCAGGGGCACGCATTTGCAAAGGATGATGACTTGCAAAGACAGTTTGAATCGTCATTTGAGTTTGAGGAAACGGAAGGCCAGCTCACCGCCGCCGCTGACATAAAGCGTGATATGGAAGATCCGCACCCCATGGACAGACTCCTGTGCGGTGACGTCGGATTCGGTAAAACAGAGGTTGCACTCCGCGCGGCATTTAAAGCCGCCTCCGAAGGCAAACAGGTCGCAATTCTCGTTCCGACGACAATTCTTGCAATGCAGCACTATCAGACGGTCTGTGCAAGAATGAGGGGCTATGCCCTTAACATAGACGTCGTTTCACGCTTTAAAACACCGAAGGAAATGGCAAACACCCTTCGCAGACTTAAAAGAGGCGACATTGATATAATCGTGGGCACGCACAGACTTATCTCAAAGGATGTCGAATTCCGTGATCTCGGGCTTATTATCATTGACGAGGAACAGCGCTTCGGCGTTGCGCATAAAGAAAAGCTGAAAATGATATCGGGTAATGCCGACGTGCTGACGCTGACGGCAACGCCTATACCGAGAACGCTCAATATGGCACTCGGCGGTATCAGGGATATGAGCGTGCTTGATGAGCCTCCCGTAGACCGTATGCCGCCTCAAACGTACGTTATGGAGTACGACGAAGCAGTAATTGAGGAAGCTATAAGACGTGAGCTGCGGCGTGGCGGTCAGGTGTTCTACCTTTCCAATAATGTCGAAACGATAGAGCGCACAGCTTATAAGGTGTCACAGATGGCACCCGATGCGCAGATAGCCATAGCGCACGGAAAGATGGATAAAGAGGATCTTTCCGACATCTGGCACAACGTAATTGAGGGTAATATTGACATTCTCGTTTGCACAACGATTATCGAAACGGGAGTTGACGTTCCCAATGCAAACACGCTTATTATTGAAAATGCAGATAAAATGGGGCTTTCACAGCTCCACCAGATAAGGGGACGTATCGGACGTTCTTCCCGCCGCTCTTATGCATATCTGACATACAAACCGAATTCATCACTCACCGAGATCGCCGCACGCCGTTTGAGTGCGATAAGAGAATATACCGAATTCGGCTCAGGCTTCAAAATCGCCTTGCGCGACCTTGAAATAAGGGGTGCGGGAAATATCCTCGGTGCACAGCAGCACGGACATATTGAATCTGTCGGATACGATATGTACATAAAGCTTTTGAACGATGCCGTTATCGAGGAAACAGGCGGCGAGGTCAAGCAGAAAAAGACTGAATGTACGGTCGATGTGCAGTATTCGGCATTTATTCCCGAAAAATATATCAAAAGCGGACAGATACGAATTGAGATATATAAAAAGATATCGCATATTCAAAGCGAGGCTGACCTTGACGACGTGGCTGATGAGCTGCTCGACCGCTTCGGCGATCTTCCGCCGAGCGTTGAAAACCTGCTTGATATATCGTATATCAGGGCGCTGGGCGAAAATCTCGGTGCTGTTCGTATTGAGCAAAAGGGAGATAAAATAATCATCACCCCCGATATGACAGATTTCGGAAAATGGGTCGATATCGTTTCACGCTGTAATGACAGAATGGTGATATCTCCGGGCAAAACACCGACAGTTGTCTATAAAATAAAAAAAGGCGACAAGCCGCTTTCGTATCTTAAAAAGGTGCTTGCGGTAAATTAAATAAGATTTGCGAAAAAAAACGGCTTTATATGCCGTTCTTGTAATGATGTTTACCTGTGAGCTGTAAATCGATTCGCAGTAAACAAATAATTCACCCCCGACGGATTGAAAAAGTCTGTCGGGGTTAGTTTATTCAGTTCGATAAATTGGAATTTGGCGGTTCGGATAAGCAGCAAGAAATAGATTATCCTCCCATCACTGCGAACACAAAGCTAATTGATGAAATCAAGTTACACAAACAGTGAAAAACTATGCTTATGTAGAAATTCTTTTTCTTATATACTACATAGAAAGTCGGCACAAACACCAAAATACGAAAGATATTATTAAAAGGCAACCAGAAATGGTACAGTGAAAACAAAATACCAATTAATATAGGTGTAAATGCATTTTGTTTTTTATAGTGAGATGTTAAATATCCTCTGAAAAACAATTCCTCTGTTATAGGTCCAATAAAAATATTAAAAACACAATAATACACACAGGTAACAATCAGCATTGGCTTTGAAAATGTTTTAATATATTCGTAATTTGTCCAATCAAATCCTGTCGGTAAAACATCAAGCATAGCTGTTCTGATTGGTGAAAATACCTGATTTTCTATTGGTGCTACAAATACAGACATCAAGCCGGCAAATCCAAAGAAAATAAAGGCTATCAATAATATTTTCCATATTGCAAGCTTTTCTTGCCCTTCAAATGCACTTTTAAGAGAATAAGTACCATACTCTTTTTTACTTGCCGATAAAATCATCGCCAATTCTGCTGGCACTAAAATCACCGTTGCCAAAATACAAAACAGTAATATATGCGGAATATTACAAAAATGTCCCAACAAAAAATAACTAAGCGTTAAAATTGTTGTTGGTATAAAAATTTTAAATAAAAGAGATTTTGTTTTTATTCGATTCATTCAGTATTACCCTCACAAAT
This sequence comes from Eubacteriales bacterium, assembly GCA_045588615.1. GTDB lineage: Bacteria > Bacillota > Clostridia > Oscillospirales > CAG-272 > RGIG7213. Next base: position 271 of record JAZNEN010000220.1, on the reverse strand, counting down.
TCTTATTTTCCTAACTGTTCGACCCATTGGAATTTGTCAGTATTACAACTGCTTAATCTCATTGGCAATCATAGCCACGGTTTTGGCGTTGGTATCAATTTTAATGGTACCCAATGCTTGATACATCGGAATTCTTGCTATGCTTCGCTCAATTATATCTTCAGAACGGATACCTCTTTCTACATCCATTGCCAATCTTTCACACAGAGTCTTTTCATCCGCTACAAGCGAGACGCATTTCACCTCACAGTTCTGTGTATCCAGTTTCTCA